>NZ_JBFUGJ010000235.1:0-9593 GCF_056402975.1 Mesorhizobium sp. P3_A9
CTCATCACGAGCGCCGCTTCCGTGCGGTTTCGGACTCCGAGGGTCAACATAACCCCAGTCATGTGGTGCTTGACTGTCTTCTCCTGCAACTTCAGGTGCCGGGCGACCTCCTTGTTGCTGAGACCCTGAGCCACCAGCCTCAGGATTTCCTTTTGCCGTTCGGTGAGTTGCCGCATCCGGTGCGCCACGCTGTTCGCAGGTGATGAGTTTTGAATATCGGAAAGCCGCGCCGACAGGGTGGGCGTAAGATAGCGCTCTCCAGCCGCAGCATTGCGGAGGATTTCGGCAAGAGCCCGCGACCCGACACCTTTTAGAACATAGCCGCGCACCCCTGCATTCAGGGCTCTGGTCACATCGGGATTGCTCTCTGAAACGGTCAGCATGACGATCTTCTGGGCGGGATGGTCGGCAAGGATGCTCTCAACCGCGGCCAGGCCTCCGCCCGGCAGCGAGATGTCCAGCAGTAATATGTCGGGTCGCACCGTAGACGCGATGCGCTCTGCATCCTGCGCCGTCGCCCCTTCATCGACAATCTCGAAGCCCCCGATCTCTGATAGGCTGCGCGTCACACCTTCGCGAAAAAGCGGATGGTCTTCGACAACAGCGATGCGAATGATCCCGATCATGCCTACTCCGCGTGAAGCTACCTTGTCGAACTCAACGCTAGATTTTAAGTTCCGCCTTGCAGGGCAAAAAGGCCTACCCGAATGGACACGGGCAGGCCAAGGTCTTTGCGCTGGATCAACCAGCAGAGGTCAGCGAGCGGCGGGGTGGTTGCTTGCGAAGCGCCAGGCTGTGCCCAGGCTGGGAGAATGGCCGATGCAGTGGGGCTCCAACCGTGGGGGCAACGGACCACACCGGCCACTGCGGGAGCATTCCCCCGCTCCGAATGATTATGGGTATATTAGCAATCACGCAATTAGCCAATCGGGCGTAGGGCGCTTGTTTTTGGCACCGCTTCGTACCCAACCCGGAGCCCGCTCCGTTAGGCGGTGGAGCGAAGCTAGCGCCAGCGCCATGCCGGTGACGCGAAGGCGCCAAGACCCATTAACCTCCACCGTCTCCCCGGCGGTCTGGTCATACCGGCATGGAGCTTGCTGAGGACGGTCTTAGTTAGCTGACACGCGTGGTCTTGGTCAGATGAGAGGTTGGAAAGCCACTGAGCCGTATCGTATCGAACCGTTGAGGGGGCAAAGACGCGTGCGGAGCCTTCGCTGGTAGTGCGTGAAGGGCGGGGGTGCGAGAAACTTCTGTACGGGGCTGTATTTTGTCGCACCACCCTGGCACCATGCGGGTTACAACAATGGTGTAGCTCTCGCTCAAATGGTGCAGGCTGGTGGACGTGTCGTGCCCGTTTGGTGCCGCATTGGCACCAACAGACCAAATTGGCGCATCATGTCGAAAAGGGGCTCAACGCCTTGCAATTAAAGGCGTCAGCGGTTATTCAGACGCCCGTTGCTGCGGTAGTTCAGTGGTAGAGCACTCCCTTGGTAAGGGAGAGGTGCGGGTGGCTGCTGGTTGTCCCCCAAATCGCTACCACGCAGCCGCCACCTGGCGAACGGTTGGCAGATGCCGCCGTTCGCGGCTTTGCACTCTGCCGATCGCCAATCACCGCTGAGTTGGCTGATTCTTTTGGGCTTCATGCCGTTCCGCATCGAACGCCTCCTTTCCCTTCCCGGCCCACATGTTCCGCGCATGCCCGCCTTCATGGCTTTGGAGTTTGGCGACGATCCAGAGGAGCGCTCCGTAGATGATGGCGCGATCGTCGTTGGTGAGCTCAACGATGCCTGCCTTAGCGACGAGCCCGCCGAGCTCGATCAAATGTCGTGTGCGCTTGCGGCGCTCGACCTGCCACGTGCGCATGTCATGCCGAGCCAGAGCTGCTTTCCGGCGATTGTGGGCCGCCCCGTTGCGTTGGAGCGCTGCGAGGGTTGCGCTGAGATGCCGGAGCAGCTCGCCGCGACCGGTTCGCGAAAAACATCACCCCACGCTTGGCCCATGCCTCACGCGTTGCCGTGTCTTTCGTCTCAGTGATTGCCACCAATGCACCAGCCAGTTCGTCGGTGCTGAGCTGATCGGCGCCGGTGGCGATCACGAGTTCACCAAGCTGGTGSACCTTTCGCGCTTTGAGTTCTCGCGCTTTGTCTTCCAGCGCCTTCAGTTCGGTGTCGAAGTCCCGCGGTTTGCGCATGACTGTCTCCATTGTTTGTCGATGTCTGGATGATAGTTGAGCGTCTGCCGGAAGGCTTCAGGGTTGCCGAGACAGCCTGGGACGGGCTGGTCCATCCCGAGAATTTTTCGAGGGAGGGCGCGCTTATACGTCGTGCCGACGTGCGCTTTGACGTGCAAATGATCTGGTCGCGATGGCGATCTATCATCTTCACGTCAAGGTCATTGGCCGCAAGGCAGGCTCAAGCGCTGTGGCGTCCGCCGCCTACCGCTCTGCCTCGCGATTGCGTGACGAGCGCATCGAACGCAGCCACGACTTCTCCGCCAAACGCGGTGTCGTCCATTCCGAGGTGATGCTGCCGGAGGATGCACCGGAGGCCTGGCGCGACCGCGAACGGCTGTGGAACGATGTCGAGGCGTTCGAGCTGCGCAAGGACGCGCAGCTTGCCCGCGAGGTCGAGTTTGCGCTGCCGCGTGAACTCAGCCAGGCGCAAGGCATCGAGTTGGCGCGCGACTTCCTTCAGGCCGAGTTTGTCAGCAAGGGCATGGTCGCCGATCTCAATGTGCATTGGGACCGGGCAGAGGATGGCAGTCCAAAGCCGCATGCTCATGTCATGCTCACCATGCGGGCCGTGGACGAGAACGGTTTTGGGTCAAAGGTTCGAGACTGGAATGCTACCCTGCTGGTCGAGCGCTGGCGCGAGCGATGGGCGGAGCTGGCCAATGAACGCCTGGCCGAACTCGACATCGACGCCCGCATCGATCATCGCAGTCTGGAAGCGCAGGGCATAGCGTTGGAGCCGCAAACGCAGATCGGTGCTCCGGCCCAGCGCATCGAGGGCAGTGGCCTTGCTGCTGGCGACACTGAAGCAGATCGCGCTGAACTGCATCGCGAGATCGCGCGCAACAATGGCGCGCGCATCATTGCCGATCCATCCGTGGCGCTGGATGCCATCACGCATCAGCAGTCGACATTCACCCGAAGGGACATGGCCAAGTTCTCGCATCGCCACAGCGATGGAATGGAGCAGTTCAACGCGGTCGTGGCAGCCATCAGCAACGCACCCGATCTTATCGAACTCGGCAAGGACGGACGCGGCGAAGACCGTTTCACCACCCGGCAGATGATCGAGACCGAACAACGTCTTCACCGCGCGGCGGAGCGTATCGATTTGGAGGAGCGACACACGGTGAGTGACGCACATCGCGAGGCAGCACTGGCGCGGGCTGCGCAACACGGGCTTGTCCTTTCAGGCGAACAGACCGATGTGCTTGCGCATATCACCGAAGGTCGCGGTCTTGGTGTCGTTGTCGGCTTTGCCGGAACGGGCAAGAGCGCCATGCTGGGCGTCGCGCGCCAGGCATGGGCAGCGGCGGGCTACGAGGTTCGAGGCGCCGCACTTTCCGGCATTGCCGCCGAGAATCTGGAAGGCGGATCAGGGATCCCGTCACGCACCATCGCCAGCATGGAGCATAGCTGGGGACAGGGCCGTGATCTGCTCACAGCACGCGATGTCCTGGTGATCGATGAGGCCGGCATGGTCGGCACGCGCCAGTTGGAGCGCGTGCTTTCCCATGCCGCCGACGTTGGCGCGAAGGTCGTGCTGGTCGGCGATCCCCAGCAGCTACAGGCAATCGAAGCCGGCGCTGCATTCCGCTCGATTCACGAGCGACATGGCGGCGTCGAAATCGGCCAGGTGCGCCGGCAGCGCGAGAACTGGCAGCGCGATGCCACGCGCGATCTGGCAACCGGCAGGATTGGCGCTGCAATCAGCGCCTACGACGCGCAAGGCATGGTGCATCAAGCTGCAACGCGCGATGAGGCACGAGGTGCACTCGTCGAGCGCTGGGATCGCGACAGGCAGGCGCATCCAGAGGCAAGCCGGATCATCCTCACCCACAAAAACGACGAAGTGCGCGTCCTGAACCAGGCAGCACGCGAGCGTATGCGCGCTGCCGGCGATCTCGGCGACGAGGTTCAGGTGAATGTCGAACGCGGTGCAAGAAACTTCGCCAGTGGCGACCGGGTCATGTTCCTGCGCAACGAGCGCGGGCTTGGCGTCAAGAATGGCACCATTGGTGTGATCGAAGAGGTCAGCACACAGAGCGTGACGGTTCAAACCAACGACGGAAGGTCTGTGCGCTTCGACCTGAAAGACTATGCTCACATCGACCACGGCTATGCCGCGACCATTCACAAGGCGCAGGGCATGACCGTCGACCGGACTTATGTGCTCGCCACGCCTGGCATGGATGCACATGGCAGCTACGTCGCGCTGTCGCGGCATCGAGATGGGCTGGACCTGCATTACGGCGGCGATGACTTTGCCACTAGAGCACGCCTCGTCCGGACGCTGTCACGCGACCGCGCCAAGGACATGGCGTCGGACTACGAGCAGGTCGACCCGGCCCAAACCTATGCCGAGCGGCGCGGTATCACGTTCCGCGAGCGCGTGGTCGAGATCGTGCGCCGGATCGTTCCGGAGAAGCTGCGGGACAGGATCGAGGGGTTGCTCGACGGGTTGCGCTCGCCTGGCGACGCCGAGCTTGACCGACACCTTGGGCGCAGGCCGAGAAGGGAAGATGTTGGGGCGCAAATCGGAGATGTTGGCGCCACGCCTGGAAGAGAAGCTTTTGCTGGGGGAGCGCAGCGTGACGCGAATCTCCCGGGGAATCCCGAAGCAGAAATGCGCCGCGCACGCACCCAAGCGCTTGTGCGTCACGCGCGTGCGATCGACGCGATCCTCCGTACCGGAAGTGCGGACGGGCAGGGCAGTCCCGAGCAGATGCGCGAGTTGAGGGATGCCCGTTGCGCTTTCGAGAAGGTTCGGCCTCACGGCTGGCGCGATGCTGAAGCGGCTTATGTGAAAAATCCCGAGCTGGTTCGTGAGACGGGCGCCGGCCGCGTCAGCCGCATCGTGGTTGCTCTCCAGCTTGAAACGGAAATTCGCACCGGGATGGACATCGATCCCGGCCGCCGCGCCGACCGTTTCGTGGAACGTTGGCAAAAGCTCGACCGTACCGGACGGGAGCAATATCAGGCCGGCGACATGTCTGGCTATAAGTCAACGCGTTCGGCCATGTCCGATATGGCCAAGAGCCTTGAACGCGATCCTCAACTTGAATCCCTATTGGCAAACCGCAAGCGCGAACTCGGCATTCACGTCGGTTCCGGCCGCCGACTCGGGGCGGAACTCGCGTTCAGCCATGGCATCGGTAAGGGGCGAGGCCTTGGACTCTGACACGCTCCGATTTGCCGCCGTTTTCACGCCGCAGACTGCTGAAGCGACAAACCTGATTGCGTCCAGCATTCGTCCGTCCTGTCTGTCCCAGTAGATACCAGCAACAACCACTGAGAATCAGGCAAGCTATGCCAGAGCCGGATCGCATCATACGTCTCAGAACCGTCCTTGACAGGACCGGCCTGTCCCGTTCAGCCATCTACCGCAAGATCGCCGAAGGCACGTTTCCGGCCCAGGTCAAGATAAGCATCAACGGGGCCGGCTGGCGCGAATCCGATGTCAATAGGTGGGTCGCTGACCCTGTCTACTGGCACACCAATGCATCACGAAAAAAGAGCGACTAGTGGCGGTCGAGAGGTACGTTGCGCCCATCGTTGAACAGTCCTCTCTGATGTAAGGTTCAACGACCGGGAAGGGACCGTCCGCTGACAGTCCGGTTTATGGGACAGATGGCGAGAAGCAGCCGCATTGCTAACTGAACCATTTCGGACATTAGCGTTTCACGCTGCGGACGACCACTGCGAGATCCAGGTCTTTGGAAGCTGACAATCTTTCGATCGGACCAGCCGATGGCAACCGAGCTGCGCTGGTGGCGGCGTGTCTGCGCTGAGGAGCCCAGCCCGTTGGGTTGGCAGTTCGCTGAATGGGGTAGCTGTTAGGCAGCTGCCCTCGGCTTGGCAAAAACGTCGCCGCGGTCGATATCCTCGTTGCGCGTGAAATCGAATATTCGGCTAACCTGAAGGCCGTCCCACCTGAACCTGAAATGGGCACCCTGGACCGCCTTGTCGACGAGGATCTCGACACTAAACACTGCGAGAAAATCGTGGCCGGGGACCTCCTCCGTTCGGTAGAGAACGCCGTTGGCGCCGTCCTCGAATAATTGCCGACCGATGAGCCGACGTGCGGCGACCGACATGTCCGTCGGGACACTCCGCAGGTCAATGACCTCACCTTTGACCTGGTGCGCCAGCATCCGCATGTCTACACCACACGACGGTTCGTCGGTGCGTGACAAGAATAGCTCGCGGCGCAGGACGGCACGCGCAAGTGCCGCCTGCGTGTCGGAGGCGAGATCCATTACCGAGTAGGGTGCCGGAAGGAAATCGCTCCCTTCCGGCATGGGATAAGAGAAGGGGGCATGGTTCCAGTTCTGCAGACGCGGTGAACTTGCATCCGCCGAGATATCGCCACCTGTAATGCGCGATTTCGCGGCAAGTCGAGGGTTCGTCACCGCTTCCAGCTCCGCCGCGAATGCCTGCATCTCGCGGGAGCCGAAACGTTCATAGATATCGATGGTCGGATATTTCGACGGAATGAGCCTTCGGTAAAGGCCGTCGATGCTGATCCGGGGGTACACGTAAGCTAACCTCCACGCTGGGCGTCGACATAATGTCGGACCCTGATGATGTCACTCAGATTACCGGTCATGATCACGTCCAGTGCGGACGCGCCTTCGAAATACCTGTTGGGCCTTCTGATCCATCCGACGGCAGTTTCCTCCGAATCCATGACGATGCGCAGCGCCTTGTAGATGGATCCGAGGTGCGAAATTCTCTCCAGCGTATCGGCAGACACGTCGCCGCCGTCCTTTCTCCACCGGAAGTAGGTTGATCGTGATGGTGATCCCAGCAACTTGATCTGCTGGTCGGTGTTCAGCTCCCAGATGTCAGCGAGTTTGAAGAAAAAACCGAGGGGGCTTGGCAGCTCGGGATTGGTTGTGGCTGTCGATTGGGGAGTAACTGTCTCATGCGTTTCCATCTGCTCCTCGATGTTGTGTCAAATCGGACTTGATTTTTCATTGTAGTCCGATTAGCTACAGTCCCAGAACGGACTGATTCGTAAATATCCGTCTCTATTGGGATTTCGTCAAGGCTTGACGCGATGAAACACACACGTCGGGACAGGAGAGRATCTTATGTCCGACCAAGTGAAAATCGAACCCGGGTGGGACCGCACGGCAACCAGGTTGCCAGCACCCAAGTCGCTTGGAGTAGGCGTACTTTTCGTATCGGGAATTAGATAGGAGAACTACATGGCTCATAAAGGCTCCGGAAAGACCCATCATGTTGTCCACAACCCCGATGGGGGTTGGGACGTGAAGCGCGGTGGCAGCGAACGTGCCTCCGACCACTTCGAGACCAAGCGCGAGGCCATCGACTACGGCCGCGGTGTCAGCCGCAATCAGTCGACTGAGCTCAAGATCCATAATCAGGACGGCAGAGCGACAGCCACGGCCGAGACCCGTACCCTCCGCGTGGCTAAGACACTCGTACAAGCAAAGGAATAGACAATGCAGAACGAGAACGAAGCCCAAGATAAGGGTAAGGACAAGATGATCGAGATCATCGTCAACGGCACGCCTTACGAAGTGCCGAAGAAGGAAGAACTTTCGTTCGAGGAAGTCGTAACTCTCGCGTACCCCGACTTCCCGCAAAACCCGGGCGCGACTTACTCCGTCACGTACACCAAGGGCCACAACGATAAGGAAGGCATCCTTGCGCCGGGCACCTCGGTGAAGGCGAAGGATGGGATGGTTTTCCGTGTTAATCGCACTAGCCAATCATAATGCGGACATCCGGCAGCTGATGGACCGGGGCTACGCGCTCCGGTTCGACAGCAAATGCCTGGTCGTGCGCGACATCCCGTACCTAAGCTCGCAATTGGAGCTCTGTTACGGGGCCATCGTCTCCAAGCTCGTCTTCACCGACCAGAACCATGTCCTTCAGGATGACCATCAGATCTACTTCGCCGGCGACGTGCCGCATGGCCTGAACGGGCAGCCCATCCCCAATCTCGCAGGTGGAGCCACGACGATGCAGCTGGCCAAGCCGGATGTTGTCGTACAGCGCTCATTTTCCAACAAGCCCCCGAACGGATTTGCCAACCTTGCCGAGAAGATCGACCACTACGTTACGATCCTGGCGGGCCCCGCCCTCAGCCGATTTCCGGACGCGAAGATTTACACCTTCGACGTCGACCATGACGTCGTCGAAGACAGCATCTTCAAATTCCACGACACCCTGACTAGCCGAGCCGAGATCGGCGACCTGGCGGCGAAATTCAAAGAAGATGTGGTGGCCTTGATCGGCCTGGGTGGGACCGGCAGCTATCTCTTGGACTTCCTGGTGAAAACCAATGTGAAAGAGGTCAGGGGCTTCGATTCCGATGCCTACTACATTCACAATGCCTACCGCTCGCCTGGGAGTGTCCTCGAGGCCGAATTCCGGCGCCCGAAGGTCGACGTGTATCAGGCCCGCTACGACAATTTTCGCCACGGGCTAAAGCTCGTCGACAAGTTTATCGACGCGAGCTGCGCAGAGGATCTGGCCGGCGTCACGTTTGCTTTCGTCTGTGTCGACAAAGGCTCAGCCCGCAAGGAAATCTTCGACCTGTTGATCGCGCTGGGGATTGCGTTCATCGACGTCGGCATGGGGCTCAACCGGCAGGACGGTGCCTTGGCCGGGATGATGCGCGCGACCCTCCTACAGCCCGCTACCGCGGCCGATATCCTCAGCCAGAACCTGATCGAGACGTCCGATCAGCCGGGCGACGAATACCGCACCAATATTCAGATTGCCGAGTTGAATGCCATCAACGCCGGCATCGCCGTCCTCCGATACAAGCAGTGGCGAGGGTTTTACGCGAGCGACGCCGCGACGTATCATCTGGTCATGGACACCGCCTCAACCCGCCTGTTCTCTTTCACATGCCCCTGAGTCAGATCGCGCTAAGGGAGGTTCAGTATGTTCCGCGCGAACTCGAGCCGGGCATTCTGTACGTGTCCGAAGAGTTCGGCGTCGCCGTGCACCTTTGCGCTTGCGGGTGCGGCAGCAAGGTATCCGTGCCCTTGGGCGCCGCCGAGTGGACATTCATTAAGAAGGACGGCAAGCCGAGCTTGTGGCCGTCGATCGGCAGCGGTCAGCTGCCCTGCAATTCCCATTACGTCATATCGAACGGTCGCGTCGATTGGGCCGCAACGATGTCAGCGGCGCAGACCGCCGCAGCTCTTCGGAGCGACCAGCTGAAGCGCGAAGCCTACTATCGGTTGCGCGAACCGAAGCCGGGCCTACTGCGGCGGATCTGGAACGCAATTGTCCGGCTGTTCGGAAGGTAAGTGTGGACGATTTTCACAGAGGCCTGATAACGCAGGTGCATTGCTACGAGTGCAACGCGCTGTACGAC
>NZ_JBFUGJ010000236.1:0-9578 GCF_056402975.1 Mesorhizobium sp. P3_A9
GCTCATGGAAGGTCAGGCCAAGCGCTTGCGTCGTGGTCTCGTCGAGCAACACCTCCGGCCCCGACAGCAACCCTTCCGGCAAGTCCTTGCCGAACACCTGGCCAAGTTCAATGCGCAGCAGATCGGCGAGATCGGCCTTCTGCCAGCGCGAGCGCGTCAGCATGTCCTGGGAGGCCGCCATCGCCTGCAGCCTGGCCGAGAAGGATGCCGAAAACTCGCTGACGTCGGTCGCCCGCAAAGCCGTCTGCCGCGCGATCGCCAACACCCTGGTGATCGAATTCTTGATGCGATGCTTCATCTCCTGCAGCATCAGGTCTTTTTCGAGCAAGCTCTTTTCGGTCGTCTCGTGCAGGCGCGATGCCGCCTCATAGGCCCGCTGCTGATAGCGCGCCACCAGCGCGATGGCGCCCGCCGCCAGCAGGCCGAACAGCCCCAGCATCACCGGAATGGCGCGCGACGACGGCTGCGAGAAGGCGCTGGTCGGCCTGAACAACACCGTCCACGGGCGCCCGGCCACCGTGATCTTGCGGGTGACCAGCAACCGGTCGCCAAAGGATGAAGCCGGCGGCGTCTCCGACCGGAACAACAGGTCGTCGCTGTTCACCGCGCCGTCATAAATCTCGGTGTTGACCGGCAGCAGTGGCGCCCGGCTGAGTGCGATCTGGAACAGGTCGCGGGCCCGGAAGGCCGCGTAGAGAAAGCCCGCGGTCGAGGATCGCGATGCGTTGATGACCTCCGGCGCGGTTTCGACATTGAGCCGCACGAAGACCAGGAAGCCGGTGAAGGTCTGTGTCGCACCCGTGCCCTGGCCCAGTTGCACCAGCCCGCTCGCATGCTGCTGGTCATCGGCCATAGCCTTTTCGATCGCCACGCGCCGCACCGGTTCGCTGAACATGTCGTAGCCGATGCTGGACTGGTTGGACGGATCCAGCGGCTCGAAAAGCATGATGGGCGCGCGCCAGGGCTGCGTCGTGTCCGGATAGACCGGATGGCTGGCGCCGAAATCGTGGAGGATGTCGCGTTCGACCGCCGCTTCGTCACCCGTCTTGACGAGGCCGAGGAAGCCGATGCCGCGTAGGCCGGCGAAATTGTTGTCGACATCCAGCGCGTTGAAGAACGCCTTGAACTCGTTCTGGGAGATGTCGCCATTGCGGGCGTCGAACAGCGCCTGCGTCGACCGCAGCAGCGACAAATGCAGGTCGATACGGCTCTCGATCCTGTTGAGGGCGTCGTCGGCCGCCGCTTCGAACTTGATGCGGGAGGCTTCCTGCGTCGCGAAATAAGCGTACCCCGCCATGGTCATGCTGATCAGCGCAACGGCGATGAACGCGACAATCGGAAAGAGTTTCTTCAACGGATGATGCGGTCCATGGGGCAATACCGGACCTTTATGGGCAAGTCGCCGGGCCAACACAATGGCAAGGCCAAGCCATCGCGATCACTGGCATATCACGTGACCGGCAACCGGCCATGCCGATCAAACCCATACCGGACCGCCCGCAGGCCTCAGGCGGCGATCTTCAGCGCGCCYGGCCCGGGAATGGCACCCGGAGGACATTTGCCCAGGATGATCATGCCGAGCACCTCGTCCTGCGTCACATCGGTGGTGCGCGCGGTGCCGACGACCTGGCCGTTCTTCATCACGCAGACCCGGTCGGCSAGTTCGAACACRTCRTGGATGTCGTGGCTGATSAGGAAGATGCCKATACCATCGGATTTGAGYTGCTTGACCAGTTCGCCGACCTGCGCCGTYTCCTGCGGKCCRAGKGCCGCSGTCGGYTCGTCCATGATCAGGATGCGGGCGTTGAACAGGATSGCGCGYGCGATCGCCACCGACTGMCGYTGGCCGCCMGACAGCTTGAYCACCGGCTCCTTGAAGCGCTGGAAGCGCGGATTGAGCCGGCCCATCACCTTGCGCGCCTCGGCCTCCATCGCAACGTCGTCGAGCGTGCCCCATCCGGTCATCAGCTCGCGGCCGAGGAACAGATTGGCGGCGGCGTCGACATTATCGGCCAGCGCCAGCGTTTGGTAGATCGTCTCGATGCCGTATTTCTTGGCATCGCGCGGATTGGCGATCGAAGCCTCCTCGCCATTGACGAAGATCTGGCCGGCATCGCGCTTGTAGGCGCCGGACAGGATTTTGATCAGCGTCGACTTGCCGGCGCCGTTATGGCCAAGCAGCGCCACGACCTCGCCCGGGAAAAGATCGATCGAGGCGTCGTCGACGGCCCGGATGCCGCCAAAGGCGATCGAGATGTTGCGCATGTCGATCAGGGCGGTGGCTGCAGGAGCAGTCTTGTCAATCATGGCGATGCCTCCCCTAAACGCGCTTGCGGTAAACAGTGTCGAGCCACACGGCGATGACCAGCACYGCGCCGACGACGATGCTCTGCAGCGGCGAGTCGATGCCGAGCAGCACCATGCCCGACTGCAATGATTGCATCAAAAGCGCGCCCAGCATGGCGCCCATCACCGTGCCTGCGCCGCCGGCGAGTGACGTGCCGCCGATGACAGCGGCGGCGATGACCAGAAGCTCGTCCAGCGTGCCCAGCGCATTGGTCGACGCGTTGAGGCGGGCCGACGAGATCGCCGCGCTGATCGCGGCCAGCACACCCATAATCATGAACACCTTCATGGTCACCCAACGGGTGTTGATGCCGGCAAGTTCGGCCGCCTCCGGATTGCCGCCAATGGCAAAGACATAGCGGCCGAAACGCGTGCGCTTGGTGATGAAGGTCATGATAATGCCGACAGTCACCGCCATCAGCACCGGTATGGCAATGCCATGCGCGATGAACAGCCCGCCTGCGGGAATGGTAATGCCGTTCTGCTGGGCGTACTGGCGCACGATGCCGATCGGCCATGGATAGGAATTGGCGATCCAGACGGCGCCAAGGATGGCGGCGCAAGCAACCACGCCAAGCAAGGTCTCGGCCCAAACCGGGCGCAGCGGAAAGTTGAACCGCTTGCGCTGCGACCTGCCGTTGAGCAGCATGAAGGCGACCGCCACGCAGGCGACGACACCGACGATCCAGCTGGCGGTAGCGCCGATCGAGCCGCGTGGTCCGCCGCCCATCAGCTGGAAGGTTGTGTCGAGCGGCGCGACCGTGCGCCCGCTGGTGATCAGCCATGCCATGCCGCGCCAGACCAGCAGGCCGCCCAGCGTCACGATGAAGGCCGGAACCTCCATATAGGCGATGATAAAGCCCTGGAATGCGCCGATCAGGAGACCAAGCACCACACCGGCCGCCAGCGCGATGATCCAAAGCCACGGATTTCCAAGCTGGAAACCGATGACGCGAATGAGGAATTCGGCCTGCGCCACGCCCATGATCATGCCGATCACGCCTTCGACGGATCCGACCGAGAGGTCGATGTTGCGCATGACGATAACCAGCACCATGCCGGTCGCCATGATCGCGACCGACGAGGTCTGCACCGATAGGTTCCACAGATTGCGCGGTGTCAGGAAAAGCCCGCCCGACAGGATATGGATGCCGACCCAGATGACCAGCAGCGCCCCGACCATGCCGAGCATGCGCGTGTCGAGTTCGGTAGCCTTGAGGAACCGTCCAACGGCGCTGAGTTCGGATGCACGCGCCTTGTCCGCCGCGGTGCTGCCGACCGGTTGATTAGAGGTCGTGTCGGTCATGCTATCCTCCCACCGGTTTACCGTCTGGCGCGGATGCCGGAACATGGATGCTATTTGCTTTCCGCAGTCATTTGAAGCGGGAAGCCCCTTGAGAAACGCCGCGGCTTTTGGGCCGCGGCGTCGATATCGAACGGTATTACGCCGTTTAGTTGCAGGCCGCGACGCTGCCGGCGGCGACGCCCGCACAGACTTCGTCCTTCTTGATCCAGCCGGCGTCGATGACGACGTTTAGATTGTCCTTGGTGATGGCGACCGGGGTCAGGAACAGCGACTTGACGGTGTTGCCGCCAGGCGTCGTGAAGTCCTTGACGCCGGCGATGTCGGTCATCTTCTTGCCGTCGGCCAGCTGCGAGGCGATCTCGGCGGCGTTCTTGCCGAGCTCGCGCGCGTCTTTCCACACCGACACGGTCTGGGTGCCGAGCGCGATGCGGTTCAGCGCGGCATGATCGCCGTCCTGGCCCGACACCGGCACGGTGCCGGCCAAGCCTTGCGCCGTCAGCGCCGCGACGACGCCGCCGGCGGTGCCGTCATTGGCGGCGACCACGGCATCKACCTTGTTGTCGTTGGCCGTCAGGAACTGCTCCATGTTCTTCTGGGCGTTGGCGGGCAGCCAGCCGTCCGTATAGGCTTCGCCGACATTCTTGATCTTGCCGCTGTCGATGGCCGCCTTGAGCACTTCCATCGAGCCCGAGAACAGGAAGTCGGCGTTCGGATCGGCGCCCGAGCCCTTGATGAAGACATAATTGCCTTCCGGCTTGGCCTTGAACACCGCAGCCGCCTGCAAGCGGCCGACTTCCTTGTTGTCAAAGGTCAGGTAGAAGACGTCCTTGTTCTCGATCAGGCGGTCATAGCCGACGACCGGAATGCCTTCGTCCAGCGCCTTCTGCACSGCCGGGCCGATKGCCGAKGCATCCTGCGCCAGGATGATCAGCGAATTGGCGCCCTGCGAGATCAGGCTTTCGACATCGGTAAGCTGCTTGCCGGGATTGGACTGCGCATCGGCGGAGATGTACTTGTCGCCGGCGGCCTCGATCGCCTTCTTCATGGCGGCCTCGTCGGTCTTCCAGCGCTCTTCCTGGAAGTTGGACCAGGAAACGCCGATGACCTTGTCCTTCGCCTGCGCGACCGACACAAGCGTCAGCGACATGGCGACACCCGCCAGGATGGCGGCTGTGAATCTCTTCATGATATTCCTCCCTGCGCCGCGTATGGCGCGACCAAACTGGCCCTAAGGCCGGCACAGAGGCTCTATTTTTTCGAGCCTCGAAAAAACACTGATCCAACACCGGAACGCTGTCAACAACGATTCTGATGGATTTTGATGTCCTCATGAATTTTTTTCGAGCCTCGGAATAAATAAATGACAGGACGGGCCGCTTCTGCCAGTATTTGACCGTGTCGCCGGCAGCGTTCGAGGGGCTGGAGGAACCGCGGCGACCGGGAGGATGTGGGAAAACATGTCGGTCGGAATCCGCCACGACGATTTGCGCCGGCGCAACCGCGCGATGGTGATTGCGGCCGTGCGCCGGGCCGGTCGGCCCTCGCGCACCGAGATTGCCGCGACCACCGGCCTCAGCCACTCGACCATATCGGCGATTTCTTCCGACCTGATCGGCGAAGGCATACTGGCCGAAGGCAAGCCGAGCGAGGCCGGCGCACTCAAGCGCGGCCGGCCGCAGGTCGGCCTCGGCCTCAACCCGGAGGCTGCGGCTGTCATGACCGTGGTGCTGTCGCTGAATTTCCTCTCCGTCGCCGTCATCGACTATGCCGGCCAGGTGGTATCGGAAGAACAGCGCCGGCTGGACACGCTGACCATGTCGCGCGAGGCGCTGATCGGCGAATGCGTCGCCATTGTACGGCGCCGCCTCGAGGATCCCGATATCGACGTGCGCAGCGTCGCCCGCATCGCGCTGGCGATCCAGGGCATCACCGACACCGAGGCCCGGGCGATGCTGTGGTCGCCGATCACGCCGCAGACCGACATCGCCTTCGCCGACATCCTCGAGGCAGAGTTCGGCATCCCAGCCACCATGGAGAACGACTGCAACATGATGGCGGTGGCGCTGCGTTGGCGCGATCCCGAGCGCTACCGCGACGACTTCATCGCCATCCTTCTGTCGCACGGCATCGGCATGGGCCTGGTGCTGAAGGGCGAGCTGTTCACCGGTACCCATTCCTCGGGCGGCGAGTTCGGCCACATGATCCATCGGCCAGGCGGCGCGCTCTGCCGCTGCGGACGCCGCGGCTGCGTCGAGGCCTATGCCGGCAACTACGCCATCTGGCGCAACGCCAGGCAGCTCAGCGAGGACACCGAGCCGGTCGCCGATGTCAGCGACGCGCAGATGCGGGCACTGGCCGCGACGGCACGGGAACGCGACGGGCCCGAGCGCGAAGCCTACCGCAAGGCCGGTGAGGCGCTCGGCTACGCCCTCGGCAGCCTGTTCGCGCTGATCGACCCCGCACCCGTCGCGATGGTCGGCGTCAGCGCCGCCGCCTTCGACCTGATCGAGCCGGCATTGCGCGAGGCCATCGCCCAGACGGCCGGCGGCCAGCACTCGAAATCGATTTCCTTCGACACCGAACCGAACGAACTGCCGCTGATCCGCGAAGGCTGCGCCATGCGCGCCCTGACCTTCGTCGACCAGGAGATTTTCGCGCCGGGCGTGCAGGCGAGAGCTGGCACCGGCAAGAACGTTGCCTGAATCAGGTCCCGCTCAATCTTCCCTGATCGCGTAGCCCGCGCCACGAATGGTTCTGATGACATCGGGCATGCGGCCATTGTTGACCGCCTTGCGCAGGCGGCCGACATGCACGTCCACCGTACGCTCGTCGATATAGATCGTCTCGCCCCAGACATTGTCGAGCAACTGGCTGCGCGAGAAGACGCGGCCGGGATGGCGCATCATGAATTCGAGCAGGCGGAACTCGGTCGGCCCGAGCCGGATCTCGCTCTTCTTGCGATAGACCCGGTGCGATTCACGGTCGAGCACGATGTCGCCGACCTTGAGCACGCTGGACAGGACTTCCGGCTTGGCGCGGCGCAGCAGCGCCTTGACGCGAGCCATGAATTCCGGCGTCGAGAACGGCTTGACCAGATAGTCGTCGGCGCCGGTCGAGAGCCCACGGACGCGGTCGCTTTCTTCGCCCCGCGCGGTCAGCATGATGATCGGCAGCCGCTCGGTCTCGGGCCGCATCCGCAGGCGCCGGCAGAGTTCGATGCCGGACACCGCCGGCACCATCCAGTCGAGCACCAGAAGGTCGGGCACGTTCTCCTGCAAGCGGATCTCAGCCTCGTCGCCGCGCGGCACCACCTCCACCTGGTAGCCTTCGGATTCAAGATTGTAACGGAGCAGCACCCCCAGCGGCTCCTCATCCTCCACCACCATGATGCGTGGCGCGATCATTGATTGGTCACCTCTTGCGTCAGGCCGCGGGCGCCGACATCGCCGTCTCGTCCTGCTTGGGACGATTGGCGGGCAACTGCGTGCCGGTCAGGACATAGTAGGCGTTTTCGGCGATGTTGGTCACGTGGTCGCCGATGCGTTCGAGATTCTTGGCGCAGAACAGCAGATGGGTGCAAGCCGTGATGTTGCGCGGATCTTCCATCATGTAGGTCAGCAGTTCGCGGAAGACGGAGGTGTATTTGACGTCGATGCGTTCGTCGTCGGCGCGCAGCTTCGCCAGTGCGGCGGCATCGCGCGCCGCATACTCCTCGATCACGCCCTGCACCTGGATCAGCACCAGCTGCGCCATGGCGTCGATGGAATGCGACAGGTCGCGCGGCGTGGCGCTGAGACCAACGGTGCCGACACGCTTGGCGATGTTCTTGGCAAGATCGCCAATGCGTTCGAGATCGCCGGCCATGCGGATCGAGCCGACGACGTGGCGCAGATCGTCGGCCATCGGCTGGCGCTTGGCGATCAGCGTGATGGCGCGATCGTCGAGTTCGCGCTGGCGCGCATCCATGATGGCGTCGTCGGAGACCACGCGCTGTGCCAGTGCGTTGTCGGAATTCAGCAGCGCCTTGGTGGCGCCGCCGACCATCGAGCCAGCGAGATCGCCCATGTCGCTGATCAGCCTGCTGATCTGTCCGAGATCCTCGTCGAAGGCTGCGACTGTGTGTTCGGCCATGATCCTGGTCCTCGTATGCGTGCGATCAGCCGAAGCGGCCGGTGATGTAGTCTTGCGTGCGCTTCTCGCGAGGCGACGTGAAGATCTTCTCGGTTTTGTCGAACTCGACCAGCTCGCCCAGATACATGAAAGCGGTCTGCTTCGAGACGCGCGCCGCCTGCTGCATRKWGTGGGTGACGATGACGATCGTGTAGTCGGCCTGCAGTTCGTCGATCAGCTCCTCGATCTTGGCGGTCGACAGCGGGTCGAGCGCCGAGGCTGGCTCGTCGAGCAGGATGACTTCCGGCTTCACCGCCACGGTGCGGGCGATGCACAGCCGCTGCTGCTGGCCACCGGACAGGCTGAGGCCGCTGGCGTTAAGCTTGTCCTTGACCTCGTTCCACAGGGCTGCGCGCTTCAGCGCCTGCTCAACGCGGCCGTCCATCTCGGCCTTGCTGATCTTCTCATAGAGCCTGACGCCAAAGGCGATGTTCTCATAGATCGACATCGGGAACGGGGTCGGCTTCTGGAACACCATGCCGATCTTGGTGCGCAGCAGGTTGAGATCTTGCGAGCGGTCGAGGACGTTCTGGCCGTCGAGCAGCACCTGGCCCTCGGCGGTCTGCTTGGGATAGAGCTCATAGATGCGGTTGAAGACGCGCAGCAGCGTCGACTTTCCGCAGCCCGACGGTCCGATGAAGGCGGTCACGCTGCGCTCGGGCAGCGACAGCGTGATATCCTTCAGCGCCTTCGACTGGCCGTAGTAGAAGTTGAGGTTCTTGACCTCGATCTTTACCTTGGCGGCTGCCTCGGCGGCGATCGTCATGTCTGGAGACAACATCTGGCTCATTTGTCCTCTCTGCGTCCGGTCAAGCTGCGCGCAACGATGCTGAGCGCGAGAACCGTCAATGTGATGATGAGTGCGCCAGTCCAGGCCAGCTGCTGCCATTCCTCGTAAGGGCTGAGAGCGAACTGGAAGATGGTGACGGGCAGGCTGGCCATCGGCGCGTTGAGATTGCTCGACCAGAACTGGTTGTTCAGCGCCGTGAAAAGAAGGGGTGCGGTCTCGCCGGAGATGCGGGCGATGGCCAGCAATATGCCGGTGACGATGCCGGACATTGCAGCGCGGTAGGCAACCGACTTGATGACCACCCAGCGCGGGGCGCCGATCGCGGTGCCGGCTTCGCGCAACGCGTTGGGCACCAGGTTGAGCATGTCCTCGGTGGTGCGCACGACGACCGGGATGACCAGGATGGCGAGAGCGACGGCGCCGGCGATCGCCGAGAAGTGCCCCATCGGCCGCACCATCAGCTCATAGACGAACAGGCCTATGATGATCGACGGCGCCGACAGCAGGATGTCGTTGATGAAGCGCACCACGGTGGTGAGCTTCGAGAAGCGGCCGTATTCGGCCATATAGGTGCCGGCCAGCACACCGATCGGCGTGCCGACGATGATGCCGATGATGGTCATCACGATGCTGCCGTAGATGGCGTTGAGCAGACCGCCGGCATCGCCGGGCGGCGGCGTCATTTCCGTGAAAACCGCAAGATTGACACCTGAAAGGCCTTTGTAGAGCAGGGCGCCGAGGATGAGCGCCAGCCAGGCAAGGCCGATGCCGGCGGCGGCAACGCACAGCGTCATCATCACGCCATTCTTGCGCTTGCGGCTCTGGTGAAGCGACGTGGCTGTCGACATCGGTCAGGCTCCCGTGCGGGCGTCGATGCGCATCAGCATGTAGCGTGCGATGGCAAGGATCAGGAAAGTGATGACGAACAGGATCAGGCCGAGCGCCACCAGCGAAGAAGTGTAGAGA
>NZ_JBFUGJ010000237.1:0-9552 GCF_056402975.1 Mesorhizobium sp. P3_A9
GCTGGCGCCAGCTGATGAAAGGTATTTCTCGAAGTCCGTTCACGGACAGGATTGCGCCAATCCCCCTCTCCGTCTCGGCTTCGCCGAGCCACCTCTCCCCCACATTCGTGGGGGCGAGGAACCCAAGCATGGATAGCGCTCAAGCCGCGTAACGCGCCGCCGGTTTGTCGGCGTGCAGGCTGCCGTAGAAGGCCTGGCGCGCGCCGAGGAATGTGTCCAGCTTGGCCGCGTCGACAAGCGCCGGGACAGTGACGGCTTCGCCCCTGGCCAGGCCGACAAGGGCCGCATCGACCATATCGTCGGCGGTCATGATGATTTCCTTCGGAAGCTGGTCGATATCGCTGCCGGCAACTTCCCAGAAATCGGTCCGGGTCGCGCCCGGCAGCACCACCTGGACCTTCACATTGGTACCAGCGACTTCGCGGTGCAGCGCTTCGGTGAAGTTGACGACATAGGCCTTGGTGCCGCTGTAGATGCCGCCGAACGAGGTGTCATAGGCGAGCACCGAGGCGATGTTGACGATGGCGCCGCGGTTGCGCGCCAGAAGTCCCGGCAGCACGGCACGGGTCAGGCGCGTCAAGGCGATGACATTGACCTTGATCATGCGTTCAGCCGCGTCGGCGTCGGCCGTCGCCACCACCTGCTGGCCGCCAAGGCCGGCATTGTTGACCAGCAGCGTCACGCTGTCGTCGGCTGATATCAGCCGTTCGACACGGCGCACATCATCGTCATCCGACAGATCGGCTGCGATGAAGCTGACCTTGCGATCGTAGGCGTAGCGCAGCTTCTCAGCCAGTTCCTCGAGCCGGTCGGCGCGCCGCGCCACAAGTACGAGGTCATAGCCCTGCGCCGCCAACCGGTCCGCATAGACCGCGCCGATGCCCGATGAGGCGCCGGTGACAACCGCCGTGCCCTTGTTTGCCTGTCCACTCATTGTCCTGTTCCTTTATCTCGAACTGTTTGCTTCGACCTGGCCACCGGCATCGTGGGCAATCGCCCTCATCTTGCCGGCAAGCCGCCTGATTGATTTAGTGGCATATGCCACTTTCGACGAAGTAGGTATATGCCACTATCTTGTCAATGAGTGTGTCCGAGATTATTTGTCAGGCAGCAGCCGGACATCATGTTTGCGCCGCCAAGGATCCATCATGTCGAAAGAGGCCCTGCCCGGACTGTCGCTCTGCAACAACGCCATGCTGCGTCGCGCGACGCGCAAGATTGGCCAGTACTATGATGATGTGCTGGCGCCCTCGGGCCTGAAAGCTACGCAGCAGGGCCTGCTCTATCAGATCCACATCTCCAACGAACCGGCGATGGGCGCCATTGCGTCCGCCCTGATCATGGACCTGTCGGCGCTCGGCCACACGCTGAAGCCGCTGATCCGCGACGGCTATGTCGAGACCTTCGCCGATCCGGCCGATCGCCGCATCAAGCGGGTGCGGCTGACGCCTCAAGGGTTGGTCAAGCTCGATGAAGCGATGAGGCTGTGGCAGGTCGCCCAGCAGCGTTTCGAAGACGTGGTCGGCAAGGAGAAGGCGACGAGGTTGCGCGCGGCGCTGGATGATATTTCAGCGCTGGATTTCGATCTGCCGCCGGCCACCTGAGCTGGCCGGCGGGTTCAAGACAGGACTACTCAGCCGGCATCGCGACCGGCCGTGCCGCCCAGCGGCCGGCCAGCACAATGCCGAGCCCGATGATCGGGAAGGCCGCCGCGACCAGGCCGAGATCGGCCGGCGCGCCATAGCGCAGCACGCCGCCGCCGACCACCGCGCCGAGCGCTACGCCGAGATAGAGCGCCGAGCCGTTGAGCGACAGCACGATCGGCGCGGCATCGGGCGCCAGCTTGATGATGCGGCTGGCCTGCGCCGGCGGGAACGCCCAGCCGACGATGCCCCACGGCACCATCATCGCCATCAGCGCCGGGCCGGCAATGTGCTGCGGCAGGAAGGTCGGGATAACCGACAGCATGACCAGCATGGCCGCGCTCAGCGCCAGCGACCAGCTGACGGTGCGGGTGGCGCCGAAACGATCGGCCGCCTGGCCGCCGGCGATGTTGCCGATGACGGCGCCGACGCCGAAGGCAAGCAGCATGCCGGGCAGCGCGATCTGGCTTAGCCCGCCGCCCTCGATGGCGAGCGGCGCGACATAGGCAAAGACGGTGAAGGCACCGGTCAGCGCCAGCAATGTCGTCAGAAGGATCGGCATCACGCCGGGCCGCATGGCCGCCGCCAGCCGGCGCTTCAGCGGCAGCTTGGTGCCGACGATGCCGCGCGGCAGCCGGTACCACAGGATCGCGCCGGCGAGCGCGCCGAGCCCGGCAATGGCATAGAAGGTGCCGCGCCAGCCGGCAAAGGCCGCGACCAGCGCGCCGAGCGGCGCGCCGACGGCGACGGCCACGGTCGTGCCGCCGACGACCACGGCAATGGCACGCGCCCGGTGATGGTCATCGACTAGCGCCACGGCGGTCCCTTGAGCGGTTGCCGCGAACAGGCCCGACGACAGCGCCATGATGATGCGTGCGATCAGCAGCACTTCGAATGAAGAGCCCAAGGCGGCGGCGATGTTGCCGATGACGAAGAACACCAGCGTCCACAAGATGACGCGGCGCCGGTCCCATTCGCCGGTCAGCGTCGCCAGGATCGGCGTGCCGACCGCATAGGCCAGTGCAAAGGCGGTGATCAGCGTGCCGGCGAGCGGAATGGAGATGCCGGCATCCCGGGCGATGTCGGGCAGCAGGCTGGAGATGACGAAGCCTTCGGTCGAAATCGCAAACGATCCGAGCGCAAGCCAGAATATCCGCTTGTCCATGTGGAATGTCCTTAGTTCAAAAGTTATTGAACAATTGGACATAACAGGGCATGATGTCAATGAAGCCAGGGCAAAATAGCTGAACCTTCCTGACAGCCCTGTGTCAGCACGGTCGTTCGGCACGGATAGAAACGGGAGAAACGCTGTGTACGGGCAGGCGAGGACGGATGCGTTGAAATCGGCCCGGACTGCGCTTAGGTTCCAGCCATGACGTTACCTCATCCCAATACGGACCAGATCAGCCTGCCCATCGTGCTCGGCGTGCTTGGCGATCCGACGCGGCTTGCCATCGTGCGCTATCTCGCCAGCAAGGAAGGGGTGGCGCTGAACTGCAGCCAGTTCCTTGATCTCGGCTCGAAGACCAATCTCAGCTATCACCTGGCCAAACTGCGTGAGGCCGGCGTCACACGCGCCGAAGTGGTCGGCACCAACCGCATGATCACGCTGCGCCGCGCCGACCTCGACGCCCGCTTCCCCGGCCTGCTCGACAGCGTCATCGCCGCAGCCGGCGACGACCCCGCTCTGCCGGCGGTCGGCGGGCACGATATTGAGATGCCCGCCTGAACCTTGAAGAAATTGGGTTCCTCGCCACCACGGGAGTGGGGGAGAGGTGGCTCGGCGAAGCCGAGACGGAGAGGGGGGCTGCTGAGACGGTGATCAAGTTCTGCGAGGCATCCGCCCTACGAAGCCCCTCTCCGACCGCTTCGCGGCCACCTCTCCCCCGCCTTGCGGGGGCGAGGAACCCAAGTCTTGATAGGGTTGCCCCTTTCGACCAATCATTTGTCAATCACCGGAGCTTCCGATGCGCATAGCCGTCCTCGCCGATATCCATGGCAACGTCCTGGCGCTGGACGCCGTGCTTGAGGACTTGGCGCGCCGCGGCGGCGCTGACCTCACCGTCAATCTCGGCGACAGCGTTTCCGGCCCGCTCTGGCCGCGCGAGACGTTTGAGCGGCTGGAAGCGCTGAACCTGCCGACGGTGCGCGGCAACCATGATCGCCGCGTCGCCGCCGATCCGGCCGACGAGACCATGTGGGCTTCCGACGTCTATGCACAGGAGCGGCTGACCGAGGCGCAGCGCGCGGTTCTCTTCGCCCAGCCGCTGACGCTGGAGATCGCGCCGGGGATTGTCGCCTTCCATGCCCGCCCCGACCATGACGAGAAATACCTCGCCGACGCAATCGTCGATGGCCAGTTGGTGCGCGCGCCGCTGGCGGCGATCCGGCGGCGGTTGAAGGCGCTCGACCCGGCCTGCCGCATTGCGCTGTGCGGCCACAGCCATCGCGCTGAGCTGGTCCGCATCCCCGACGGTCCCGTCATCTTCAATCCAGGCAGCATCGGCTGCCCCGCCTATGACGATTCCACCCCGCCGGCGCATGTTTCCGAACAGGGCTCGCCGCATGCGCGCTACGGCATCGTCACCTTGGGTGGCGAAGGCCAGCCCGACCGCTTCGAGGCCATCGCCGTCGACTACGACCATGAGGCAGCGGCGCGCCAGGCCGAACAGGCGGGGCGCCTGGAATGGGCCCACGCGCTCAGGACTGGCTTCATGCCGGACTGAGCAAAAGCTCATGTCCGGACTGAACGGTTGCGTTCACGCCGCCCCGGGCTGAATGCATTTGCATTCATGCCCCCGAAGACGCTTCCCATTTGGGCTGAAAAAGGCGTGAACATCTGGCGTGTAGACACGGCGCCGCGCCGTCGCTTATAAACCGCCTTCGCGTGCGGCAGCGTTTTTCGGGTTCTGGCGGTGCCTTTGGTAATGCAATTGATCGCCGACAGCCAAGTGATGAGACGCCGAATTAAGCTGCGGACAACGCTCTTGGCGCTGATTGCGGCTCCGTTGCTGATGGCGGCGTGGCCGGTTGTTGTCCCTGCCCATGCCGAAGACACGCCCTTCATCTCCATCGTCACCGGTCTCGCCCCGGACGACCTGCTCAATGTCCGCGCCAAGCCGTCGGCGATCGGCAAGACCGAGACCCGCCTGGCGGCCGGCGCCAGCGTCAGGAACCTCGGCTGCAACGAGATTGACGGGCACCCCTGGTGCAAGGTCGAGTCAGACAATCCCAAAGCCACCGGCTGGGCGCCCGCGCGCTACCTTGTTCCCGTCAATCCGGCTGTTGTGCCCAATCCCGACCAGGCAGCGGATGGGTCCACTGTCGCCACCGGTGGGGATGCGGGCGCGGCTCCCGATGCGGCGATACCCGCTCCCGGCATCTCGGCCGCCACGACGCCTCCCGCCGCGAGCGCGGCGCCCGCCGCCCCGCCGGCACCCCCAACCGACCTGACGGCTCGGCTCGGCGACACGGCCCATCCGGACACACCCGAAACGTCGATGAAATCCACCGCCACCACCGCCATGCAGGATGCTTACGGCCTGGCGCTGGTGGCGAGCGCAACCCCGCCGGCCGGAGAAATCCCAGCCCCTGCCGAACCGCAGCCTCAGGATGCAACCGCGGCTTCCGACGGCAATGCCGCCGCGGACAAAGGCTCCGCCGGGTCGGTTCCCGTTCCCACGCCGCGCCCCGACGGTGCCGCGCCCGCCCTCGACACACAGACCGTCGCCGAACTGCCGCCGCAGCCGACCTCCCTTGTCTCAGGCGACGCTGTCCAGATCCCCTGCGCCCGCTATTTCGGCCAGCCGATGGAGCGCTGCACGGCGACCGTCGTGCACAAGGGCACCGACAAGGCCGACATCACCGTGACCTGGCCCGATGGCGGCACGCGCACCATCTCCTTCTACGCCGGCTTGCCGGCCGGCTCGAACGCCAAGAGCGATTTCCGCTTCACCCGCGAGGGCGCACTGAACCTGATCCGCATCGGCGTCTCCGAACGCTTCGAGATCACGGACACCATTGCGTTTGGGGACTAGGAGGCAGGGGAGTAAGGCAGTACGGCAATAGGGCAATATGTTTCAAGGGCGCTTGAGCCTACTGCCCTACTGCCCTACTGCCCTACTGCCCTACTGCCCTACTGCCCTACTGCCCTACTGCCCTACTGCCCTACTGCCCTACCTGCCCTACTGCCCTAATCCCTCATTTTCGGGGTTACATCCGCCAAAACTCTTCCCTATAAGGCCCACCTAGCCTGATACCAGAATCGCGAGCACAACCGGCCGGGTCTTCCCGTCCCGGTTTTTTGTGCAAGCCGCCCGCCRAACGGAACTTCGCCATGCCAAGACGCACTGACATCAAGTCGATCCTGATCATCGGGGCCGGCCCCATCGTCATCGGCCAGGCCTGCGAGTTCGACTATTCCGGCACCCAGGCCTGCAAGGCGCTGAAGGAGGAAGGTTTCCGCGTCATCCTGGTCAATTCCAACCCGGCCACCATCATGACCGACCCGGAACTGGCCGACGCCACCTATATCGAGCCGATCACGCCCGAGGTCGTCGCCAAGATCATCGCCAAGGAGCGGCCCGACGCGCTGCTGCCGACCATGGGCGGCCAGACCGCGCTCAACACCGCTTTGTCGCTGCGCCGGATGGGCGTGCTCGAGCGCTACAATGTCGAGATGATCGGCGCCGACGCGCACGCCATCGACAAGGCCGAGGACCGCGCGCTGTTTCGCGAGGCAATGCACAAGATCGGCCTGGAAACGCCGAAGTCGATGCTGGCCAACGCCACCGACGTCAAGAACACCGACCGCAAGATGCACGAGGCCGAGCGCGCCGCCGTCAAGGCCGAGGCTCCGGCCGATCTCGACGCCGCGCTCGACGCGCTGGAAACCCGCTGGAACCTCGGCGAAGGCGACCGCAAGCAACGCTACATCAGCCACGGCATGGCGATCGCCGCCCAGGCGCTCGACCATGTCGGCCTGCCGGCAATCATCCGCCCGTCCTTCACCATGGGCGGCACCGGCGGCGGTATCGCCTACAACAGGGCCGAATTCTACGACATCGTCCAGTCCGGCCTCGACGCCTCGCCGACCACCGAAGTGCTGATCGAGGAAAGCGTGCTCGGCTGGAAGGAGTATGAGATGGAGGTCGTCCGCGACAAGGCGGACAATTGCATCATCGTCTGCTCGATCGAGAACATCGATCCGATGGGCGTCCACACCGGTGACTCGATCACCGTCGCCCCTGCCCTGACGCTCACCGACAAAGAGTATCAGATGATGCGCAACGCCTCGATCGCGGTGCTGCGCGAGATCGGCGTCGAGACCGGCGGCTCCAACGTGCAGTTCGCCGTCAACCCGGCCGATGGCCGCCTCGTCGTCATCGAGATGAACCCGCGCGTCTCGCGCTCGTCGGCCTTGGCTTCGAAGGCGACCGGCTTCCCGATCGCCAAGATCGCCGCCAAACTTGCCGTCGGCTACACGCTGGACGAACTGGAGAACGACATCACCGGCGGCGCCACCCCCGCCTCGTTCGAGCCGAGCATCGATTA
The DNA here is from genome assembly GCF_056402975.1 of Mesorhizobium sp. P3_A9. NCBI lineage: Bacteria > Pseudomonadati > Pseudomonadota > Alphaproteobacteria > Hyphomicrobiales > Phyllobacteriaceae > Mesorhizobium > Mesorhizobium sp. P3_A9. The sequence goes on from NZ_JBFUGJ010000237.1 coordinate 7,197, forward strand.
CGTCGTCACCAAAATCCCGCGCTTTGCCTTCGAGAAATTCCCCGGCGCCGAGCCGGTGCTGACCACAGCCATGAAGTCGGTCGGCGAAGTCATGGCCATCGGCCGCACCTTCCAGGAATCGCTGCAGAAGGCCCTGCGTGGTCTGGAGACCGGCCTCACCGGCCTCGACGAGATCGAGATCCCCGGCCTCGGCCATGGCACTGTCGCGGCCAACCACGCCGACGACCGCAACGCCATCCGCGCCGCGCTCGGCACCCCGACGCCCGACCGGCTGCGCATGGTGGCGCAGGCGATCCGCATGGGCACCTCGCTGGAAGACGTGCATTCCATGTGCAAGATCGACCCGTGGTTCCTCGAGCAGATCGCCGGCATCGTTGCCATGGAAGCCCGCATCCGCGAGCACGGCATTCCGCAGGACGCCGTCAATCTGCGCATGCTGAAGGCGATGGGTTTCTCCGATGCCCGCCTGGCGTCACTGACCAAGACCGATGCCGAAGTGATTTCCAGGATCCGCGACAAGCTCGACGTTCATCCCGTCTACAAGCGCATCGACACCTGTGCGGCCGAATTCGCCTCGCCCACCGCCTATATGTACTCGACCTATGAAGTGCCCTTCGCCGGCGCGCTGGCCAACGAAGCGCAGGTCTCGTCGCGCAAGAAGGTGGTCATCCTCGGCGGCGGGCCGAACCGCATCGGCCAGGGCATCGAGTTCGACTATTGCTGCTGCCATGCCGCCTTCGCGCTGCGCGACGCCGGCTATGAAGCGATCATGATCAACTGCAATCCCGAGACCGTGTCGACCGACTACGACACCTCCGACCGGCTCTATTTCGAGCCGCTGACGGCGGAAGACGTGCTGGAGATCCTGCGCGCCGAACAGGCGTCGGGCGAACTGGTCGGCGTCATCGTCCAGTTCGGCGGCCAGACGCCGCTGAAGCTGGCGGACGCGCTGGAAAAGGCCGGCATCCCGATCCTCGGCACCTCGCCCGACATGATCGATCTGGCCGAAGACCGCGACCGCTTCCAGAAGCTCTTGCACAAGCTCAATCTCAGCCAGCCGAAGAACGGCATCGCCTATTCGGTCGAGCAGGCCCGCCTCGTCGCCGGCGAGCTCGGTTTCCCGCTGGTGGTGCGCCCGTCCTATGTGCTGGGCGGCCGCGCCATGCAGATCATCCATGACGAGGGCATGCTGCAATCCTACCTGCTCGACACCGTGCCCGGCCTGGTGCCGGAGGACATCAAGCAGAAATACCCCAACGACAAGACCGGCCAGATCAACACGCTGCTGGGCAAGAACCCGCTGCTGTTCGACACCTATCTCAGTGGCGCCATCGAGGTCGATGTCGACTGCCTCTGCGACGGCAAGGCGACCTTCGTGTCCGGTATYCTCGAGCACATCGAGGAGGCCGGCATCCATTCGGGCGACTCGGCCTGCTCGCTCCCCGTTCACTCGCTGCCGTCCGAACTGGTCGACGAGCTGGAGCGCCAGACGGCGGCGCTTGCCCGCGCGCTCAATGTCGGCGGCCTGATGAACGTGCAGTACGCGATCAAGGACGGCACCGTCTATGTGCTGGAAGTCAACCCGCGCGCGTCAAGAACCGTGCCCTTCGTCGCCAAGACCATCGGCCGTCCCATTGCCAAGATCGCCGCCCGCATCATGGCCGGCGAGACCCTGGAAGACGCCTTCGCCCATTACGGCGCCATGCCCGATCCGCGCAATCCCGGCCACATCGCGGTCAAGGAAGCCGTCTTCCCCTTCGCCCGCTTCCCCGGCGTCGACATTCTGCTCGGCCYGGAAATGCGCTCGACCGGCGAGGTCATGGGCCTCGACCGCGATTTTGCCCTCGCCTTCGCCAAGAGCCAGTTAGGGGCCGGCGTCGACCTGCCGCGMTCCGGCACGCTGTTCGTCTCGGTGCGCGACGAGGACAAGAAGGGCATCTTGCCGGCGGTCAAGCGCCTCGCCGGCCTCGGCTTCAAGGTGCTGGCSACCTCAGGCACSCAGCGCTTCCTCGCYGAAAACGGYGTCGACGCSCAGAARATCAACAAGGTGCTSGAAGGCCGCCCYCACATCGAAGACGCCATCCGYAACCGCCAGGTGCAGATCGTSTTCAACACGACGGAYGGCCAGAAGGCGGTGTCGGAYTCSAARTCGCTGCGCCGCGCGACGCTGATGCAGAAGGTGCCGTATTAYACGACGCTGTCGGGTGCGGCCGCGGTGGCGGAGGCGATTGCGGCGCTGAAGGCGGGGAGCCTGGAGGTCAGGCCGCTGCAGGAGTATTTTGCCTAGGCGACTAGCTGATCTCCCCCTTGCGGGGGAGATGGCCGGCAGGCCAGAGGGGGGCGCTGTCCCGCCGAC
>NZ_JBFUGJ010000238.1:0-9503 GCF_056402975.1 Mesorhizobium sp. P3_A9
CGAGACACGGTCCTTCGCGGTCAATTTCCTGCATGAAGGCCAGGTCGAAGTCTCTTCGGTGTTCGCGTCGAAGGCGGCGGACAAGTTCCAGTCGGTCAACCATGACCGCGCCCACACCGGCGCGCCAATCCTCACCGACAGCCTGACATGGTTCGACTGTACCGTTCACAACCGCATCGAGGCCGGCGATCACATCATCCTGATCGGCCAGGTCCAGGCTTTCGGCACCAGCCCATCGGCGCCGCTCGGATTTTGCCGCGGCCGTTACGCCAGCGTGAAGGATCCGCTGCCCGCCGGCTGGCTGGCCTCGCAGGACATGATCATCGGCTATCTGGTCGAAGCCGGGAACCGCATCCTCTTGCGCAGCGATGGCAAGGGAGGCTGGGTGCTGCCGACGGCACAGCGCCGCAAGGCCGACAGCCGGCTCGTCCTCGATGGCGGCGAGGCGCTGAGCCTCGTTCCTGAAAACACCTTCCTCTATTCGGTGTTCGACGTCGCCGACAGCGACCCGGGCTATCTGATCTACCGCGCCGAACTGAGCCGTGAGAGCGCTGAAGCCTCACTTCCGGATGGCCACGCCTTCTTTTCCGTCGACGCGCTGCCCTATGAGCGGATCGCCACGCATGAATTGCGCGCCATGCTGCGCCGCTATGCGCGCGAGTGTCAGGACAAGCGCTTCGGCATCTACATCGACACCGGTGACGGCGGCCGCGTCGCCATGATCGACGGCCAGTCGCAATCGTGGACGCAGGCCGCGTCCGAATGATGCCCCACGCAGGACAGACAGCATGAAAACGACGGTCGGATCGCTCGAAGGCTCACGCCAGAACCTGTTCATCAACGGTGCGTTCGTGGCGCCGAAAGGTGGGCAGTACATCGACAGTTTCGACCCGACCACCGGCAAGCCCTGGTACCAGTTCGCCGAGGCCGGCGCCGAGGATGTCGGCGCGGCCGTCGAGGCCGCGCGTACCGCTTTCGCCGCTCCGGCATGGCGACGCATGACGCAGACCGACCGCGGCAAGCTCGTGCGCCGGCTGGCGGAACTGGTGCTGGAGCACGCCGACGAGCTGGCGCTGATCGAGACACGCGACAATGGCAAGCTGCTCAAGGAAATGCGGGCGCAGATGCGCGCCATGCCCGACAGCTACACCTATTTCGCTGGGATGGCCGACAAGCTGCTCGGCGACACCATCCCCGTCAACAAGCTCGACATGCTCAATTTCAACCTGCGCGAGCCGATCGGTGTCGTCGGCATGATCACGCCGTGGAACTCGCCGCTGATGCTGCTCACCGGCACGCTGGCGCCATGCCTTGCGCTCGGCAACACGGTGGTTGTCAAGCCGTCCGAGCATGCCAGTGCGTCCACGCTCGCTCTGGCCGAGCTGATCATGGAGGCCGGCTTTCCGGCCGGCGTCGTCAATGTCGTCACCGGCACCGGCGCCGTGGCCGGCGACGCGCTGACGCGGCATCCAGGCATTGCAAAACTCGTCTTCACCGGTTCGACCGCAACGGGCCGGCGGATTGCCGCCAATGCGGCKSASAATCTCATTCCYTGCTCGATGGAACTCGGCGGCAAGTCGCCGCATGTCGTCTTCGGCGATGTCGATATCGACCATGCCGTCAACGGCGTCGTGTCCGGTGTGTTCGCGGCGGCGGGGCAGACCTGCGTCGCCGGTTCGCGTTGTTTCGTCGAGGCCAGCGTCTACGATCGCTTCGTCGAGGCGCTGGTCGAACGCACGCGGCGCGTGCGGGTCGGGCTGCCGACGCTGGAAGAAACCGACATCGGTCCGCTGGCGCTGTCGGCGCAGCTTGCCAAGGTGGAGGGCTATGTCGCCTCGGGCGTGCGCCAGGGCGCGAGCATCGCGGCCGGCGGCCGGCGGCCGCAGGCGGCCGAGCTTGCCGGCGGCTGGTATTTCGAGCCGACCGTCATGACCGATGCCGACAATGGCATGGACTTCATGCAGGAGGAGCTGTTCGGTCCCGTTGTCGGCGTCATGCCGTTCTCGTCGGAGGACGAGATGATCCGGCTCGCCAACGACACCCGCTATGGGCTCGCCTCCGGCATCTGGACGCGGGACATCAACCGCGCGCTGCGTTTCGCCAGGAATGTCGAGGCTGGCACGGTCTGGATCAACACCTACCGCGCGTCCTCCTTCATGTCCGCCAATGGCGGCTTCAAGGAGAGCGGCTATGGCCGGCGCGGCGGCTTCGACGCCATGGAGGAGTTCTCGCGCCTGAAGAACGTCGTCATCGACTACTCGGGCGCCATGCAGGACCCCTTCATTATCCGCCTTCGCTGACCAAACCCGACGCACTGGGGAGACCGACATGAAATTCGCCGTTTCGCTGACCATGGAGCGCTTCTCGCCCGACATGCCGATGTCGAAGGTGAAGAGCAATCTGCTCGAGCTGGCGCGCCTGGCCGACGAGGGTGGCTTCGAGACGCTGTGGACGGCGGAGCATCACACGATCGAATGCAACATCTCGCCGAACCCGCTGATGACACTGACCTGGCTTGCCCAGCATACCGAGCAGATCCGGCTCGGCACCTCGACGCTGGTCGCGCCCTACTGGAGCCCGATCCGGCTGGCAGGGGAGGCGGCACTTTGCGATCACCTGACCGGCGGGCGGCTGGAGTTCGGCATCGCGCGCGGCTCCTATCAGTACGAGTTCGACCGCATGGCCGGCGGCATGCCGCAGCAGGAAGGCGTTGCCTATCTGAAGGAACTGGTACCGGCGGTGAAGAAGCTGTGGGCGCAGGATTATGCCCATGACGGCCATTACTGGAAGTTCCCGCTCGCCGCCGGCGTGCCAAAACCGCTGCAGAAGCCGCATCCGCCGATCTGGGTGGCCGCGCGAGACCCGGGTACCTTCGACTGGGCGGTCGGCATCGGTGCCTCGATCCTGTCGACGCCCTTGTCGGCGCCGGCGGCCGAGATCGCCGTGCTCGGCGAGAAATTCCGCAAGGCCGTCGCCGATCACCCGGAGGTGCCGCGCCCGCGCCTGATGATGCAGCGGCGCACCTGCATCTACGAACGGGCGCAGGACTGGGAGATCGCGGTCGGGCATGCCATCGACTATGGCCGCGCCTTCGAGAACCTGTTCCAAAACATCGGCACCGTGCAAAACGGCTTTCCCGAAGCCGTCCCCTACGAGAGCGTCAAGGGCAAGGACAATTACAATCCCGAGAACATCCACCGCAACCTGATGTTCGGCACGCCCGACGAGGTGATCGAGAAGCTGCTCGATTATGAAGCGGCGGGCGTCGACCAGTACTGCCTCGGCCTGACGTTCAACCTGCCGTTCGAGCTGCAGAAGAAGACGATCAAGCTGTGGGTCGACGAGGTGATGCCGGTCTTTGCCGCGCGCGAGCGCGACAGGGCGCGCCAGGCGGCGAGGGCGTGACCATGGCGCGCTCCGGCCAGCTCGATGTCGAGGGCGTGCTGCTCAACTGGCGCCTTGAGGGTGAGGGCGGCGTGCCGCTCGTTTGCATCCATGGTGTCGGCTCCTATCTCGAAGCCTGGAATGGCGTGGCCGGGCAGCTGAAAGATCGCTTCGCGGTCCTCACCTTCGATCTGCGCGGCCATGGCCGCTCCAGCCGGGTCAAGGGCCGCTACGAGATCGACGATTTCGTCAAGGAGACGCTGGCGCTGGCCGACCATGTCGGGTTTGCCAACTTCAATCTGGCCGGATTTTCGCTGGGTGGCCTGATCGCGCAGCGCCTGGCGCTGACGCATGCCGAGCGCCTGCAAAAACTGGTGCTGCTGTCGACGATCGCCGGCCGCACGCCCGAGGAGCGGCACGCGGTGCGTGGCCGGCTGGCGGCGCTGATGGCGAGCGACGCCTCGGCGCATCATGCAGCCTCGCTGTCGCGCTGGCTGACGGAGGATTTTCAGGACAGCAACCCGGAGGTCATCGCCGAGTTGCGCCGTCGTGACGCCGAGAACGACCGCGACTGCTATGCGGCCGCCTATCGCGTTCTGGCCGAGACTGATTTCGGCGGCATTCTCGACCGCGTCACCTGCCCGACGCTGATCGTCACCGGCGAGGACGACCAGGGTTCCAGTCCGCGCATGGCACGGCTGATGCACGAACAGCTGCAAGGGTCGCAACTCGCCATCCTGCCCGGACTTCGCCATTCGATCCTGATCGAGGCGCCGGACCGGGTTGCCGCCGTGATGGGCGATTTCCTGCTGGACGCTGACAGTGGGGAAGGGGCCACCGCCGATGAATAGCAGCCTTCGCGATGCGGCAGAGAATGTCGAACAGCAGGTGCTGCACGACACCTCGCAGGCAACGGGCCGGCACCTTCCCTGTGATCGGGGGAATGGCGACGGCAAACATCCTCCGCGACATCGGAAGACCGGACCGGCCGCGACGTCGCTAAATCCGCGAGCCTTTGGGAGAGGACGCCGACCTGGTCGGCACGAAATTGCGACGTCACGACCGGCTGAACGGAAGTGACCGCAAGGGACTGAACAACAACAGGGGAATACGCACATGACAATCTGGAACAGACGACAAGTGACGATGGCTGCGCTGGGGCTGGCGCTTGGCGCATATCCTGCTCACGCAGGCGCGGTGCTCGACCGCGTGATGGCGGCCGGCACGCTCAAGGTGGCGACCGACGCCAACTGGGCGCCGCAGTCCTTCGTGAATGCCAGCAACGAGCTGGACGGCTTCGATGTCGACGTCGCCAAAGCGATCGGCAAGCACCTTGGCGTCAAGGTCGAGTTCATCACGCCCGGCTGGGACATCATCACCGCCGGCCATTGGGCAGGGCGCTGGGACATGCATGCCGGCTCGATGACGCCGACCAAGAAGCGCGCCGAGATCTTCGATTTTCCGGCGGTCTACTATTACACACCGGCGGCCGTTGCCGTGCACAAGGACAGCAAGGCCAAGACGCTGGCCGATCTCGACGGCAAGGTGGTCGGCGCCACCAGCACCTCCACCTTCGAGGCCTATGCCAAGAAGGATCTGACGCTCGATGCCGCCGGCGCGCCGCCATTCGAATACAAGCTCAACCCGAAGGAGGTCCACTCCTACGAGAATTCGACGACCGCCTTTGACGACCTCCGCCTCGGCGACGGCGTGCGCCTCGACGCTGTGGTCTCTTCGCTGCCGTCGATCCTCGATGCGCAGAAGGCCGGCTACCCGATCAAGCAGCTGGGCGCTCCGGTCTTCTTCGAGCCGCTGGCGATCGCCATCGAGCGCGGCGATCCCGAACTCTCCGCCAAGATCGCCGACGCCGTGAAAGCCATGAAGGAGGACGGCACGCTGAGCAAGCTTTCCGAAAAATGGTACGGGCAGGATTATTCGAAGACCAACTAGCCCCTTAAAAGGCGGCCTGCTCACGGCAGGCCGCCCAACAGCCGGTGCTCAAAGATGCTATATCCGGATACCGTCGAAGCCGAAATCCTCGTCCACAAACCCTGGTTCGTGGCGACGATGTTCGGCGTCGTTCTGCTGCTCTTCATGGCTTTCAACATGTCGGGCACCAGCTTTGCCGAACTGATGCGTCCGGTGATCGGCGAACCGTCGGTGAGTGGCTTCTACGGCCGCTTTGCCATTGCCTTTGCCATAGCGGTGATCTTCACCTTGAACGTCGTGCTGATCGGCTTTGCGCCGCTCAAGTTCCAGATCGGCATCGTCTGGCTCGAACTGCTGCTCCTGTTCATCGCCTTCTTCGAGACCTTCCATCTCAGCCTGCCCTTTATCTGGGAGAAGCTGCCGTTCCTGATCAGCCAAGGCGTTGTCACCACGCTCTACGTCTCGGCGATCTCGATTGTCATCGCCTCGGTCATCGCCGTCGCCGGCGCGGTCGCCAAGCTTTCCAACAATGGCTTCGCCTACGCCATCGCCAGCTTCTACACCTCCTTCTTCCGCGGCCTTCCGCTGCTCATGCAGGTCTATCTGATCTATCTCGGCCTGCCGCAACTCGGCTTCGTCATCAACGCGGTGCCTGCCGGCATCCTGGCACTTTCGCTCTGCTACGGCGCGTATATGACTGAGATCTTCCGCTCCGGCATACAGAGCATCGATCGCGGTCAGTGGGAGGCGTCGCGCTCCATGGGCTTCGGCTTCACATTGACCATGCGCCGCATCATCCTGCCGCAGGCGCTGCCGGTCATCATTCCGCCGACGGGCAACCAGTTCATCTCGATGCTGAAGGATTCCTCGCTGGTCTCGGTCATCGGCGTGTGGGAGCTGATGTTCCTGGCGCGCACCCTTGGCCAGAAGACCTTCCAGCACATGGAGATGCTGATTTCGGCCGCCATGATCTACTGGATGCTGTCGATCTGCCTCGAACTGATTCAGGCGCGGATCGAGCGGCATTACCACAGGAGCAAGGTCCGATGAGCGCTCATGCCATCATCGAAGCGCGCAACGTATCGAAGTGGTATGGCGCCTTTCATGTCCTGAAGGACATCAACCTGACCGTCCACAAGGGCGAGCGGATYGTCATTTGCGGACCCTCGGGTTCCGGCAAATCGACGCTCATCCGCTGCTTCAATCGCCTGGAGGCGCATCAGGAGGGCGATATCACCGTCAACGGCGTTGCCCTGCACGGCAAGATGGGCAACGTCGCCGACGTGCGCTCCAACGTCGGCATGGTGTTCCAGCATTTCAACCTGTTTCCGCACATGACGGTGCTGATGAACTGCATGGCCGGCCCGATGTGGGTGAAGGGCGTGCCGGAAAAAGAGGCGCGCAAGACGGCGCTGAAGTTCCTCGAGCGGGTCCGCATTCCCGAGCAGGCGAACAAGTTTCCCATCCAGCTGTCCGGCGGCCAGCAGCAGCGTGTGGCGATTGCCCGCAGCCTGTGCATGGAGCCGGCTGTCATGCTGTTCGACGAACCGACCTCCGCCCTCGACCCGGAAATGGTCTCGGAGGTGCTGGACACCATGACGGAGCTTGCCCGCGACGGCATGACCATGGTGTGCGTCACGCATGAAATGGGCTTTGCCCGTGCGGTGGCCGACCGCGTCATCTTCATGGACGCCGGGCAGATCGTCGAGGCGGGTACGCCGGACGAGTTCTTCGGCCAGCCACGCCACGACCGAACCAGATTGTTCCTCAGCCAGATCTTGAAACACTGACCGGAGCGTTCCGCCGTCGCACGGAAATGCTCCGTCGGCACGGCATCCAGGGGTCTTTCCGAACGCCCGTGCGCTTCCCGCGGCCACCCCGACATTGAGACGGTCATCCAGGCGCCTAAGGCCCGAGCGCGGCCCGCGCCGGCCTGGTTAGGCCCAGCCTAAGCAGAATTATCGAAAATCATTATTTGTGCATCGCACACAGCGTGCTTTGCTCCATCTGCCGGCTGAAAGAGAACAAAAAGAACGTCAGGCGGCAGCCTTCGGCGATGCGTCCGAAGCGGGTTGTTTTGGCGCCGACAGCGCCTGACCTCAGAAAAAGACAGGGGAACGTGATGACGACAATAATCTCGAAGTTTCGCCGCGCCGCGCTTGCGGCCGGCATTGCTCTGAGCGCCCTTTCGGTGAGCCTCCACGCCGAAGCCGGCAGCTTGAAGCTGGGCATGACGACCTGGGTCGGATACGGCCCGCTCTTCCTTGCGCGTGACATGGGCTACTTCAAGGAAGGTGGCCTCGATGTCTCGCTCGAAATCATCGAGGAAGCATCGATGTACATGGCGGCCGTCGCCGCCGGCGAGCTCGACGGCAGCGCCTCGACCATAGACGAAATCATGAAGTACCGTTCGAAGGATGTCTGCTTCAAATCGGTCTACGCCCTGGACGACAGCCATGGCGGCGACGGCGTTCTGGCGCCGAGCAGCGTCAAGAGCATCGCCGATCTCAAGGGCATGGAGGTTGCACTGAACGAAGGTTCGGTGTCGCAGTTCTGGTTCAACATCCTGCTCAAGCAGGCCGGTCTCACCCAGGCCGATGTGAAGATCACCAACATGACGGCCGATGACGCCGCCGCCGCCTTCATGGCCGATCGCATTCCCGTTGCCGTCACCTGGGAACCGCACCTGACGCTGGCCAAGAAGGAAAACAAGGGCCAGGTGCTGATCGACTCCTCGAAAACGCCGGGCTTGATCGTCGATGTGGTGGCGCTCAACTGCGACTACATCACGAAGAATCCCAAAGATGTCGAGGCGCTGGTGAAGGGCCTCTACAAGGCCAACGAATTCATCAAGGAAAATCCTGCGAAGGCTTATGAAGTGATGGCCAAGGGCGTCGGCGGCTGGCTCAAGGAGCCAAAAGACTTCGCCTCCTCCGCCGCGGGTGTGAACTTCTACGGCAAGGCGCGCAATGCCGAATTTTTCGCCGGCGGCGAGAGCGGTGAAGCTGGCAAGCTGATCAAGCTCGGCGGCGATGTCTGGGGCGGCTTCGGCAAGCTCAAGATGGACATCAAATTCGACGACCTCGTCGATCCGTCCTTCCTGACGAAGTGATCTGGCCTCGCAAAGCGAGTTCGCTGGACCGCAGTTCGCTGGACCGCAGGCGCGCATCGCGCCTGCGGTCCAGTCAGCCCAAAGGGTTTCCCTGTGACACTGGCATCAAATGCAACGTCTCCCATCAGCCATATCGTGACAACGAGCGTGGATAAAAATCAGCCCGGTCGATCCGCCTGGAAAGCTGTCACCACACCTTTTCAGGCGGTGTCGCGCCCTCTCGCGATCACGCTCAGCGTCCTGGTCTGGGGCGCGGTAATTGGCGGCTGGTTCGCTCTGACCTATTCCGGAGCGGTCAAGGAAATGTTCCTGCCGCGCCCCGAATCCGTCTTGTTCACCACCATCAATATGGCGCTTGACGGGTCGTTGTGGGAGCATGTGCTCGCCAGCGTCCAGGTGGTGCTGATCGGCTTCGTCATTTCGAGCATCGTGGCGGTGCCGCTCGGATTGACGATGGGCACCTACCGCATTGTCCAGGCCGCGCTCGACCCGCTCGTCAATTTCATCCGCTATCTGCCGGTGACGTCCTTCGTGCCGCTGTTCATCCTGTGGATCGGCATCGGCATCGAGCAGCGCGTCGCCGTCATCATCTTCGGCATCTTCTTCCAGCAGTTGGTGATGATCGCCGACAGCGCCCGCGGCGTCCAGCGCGACCTCGTCAACGCAGCCTATACGCTGGGCACCAAACGCCGCGACACGGTCTTCCACATCGTCTTTCCGGCCACGCTGCCGAATGTGCTCGACGTGCTGCGCGTCACCATGGGCTGGGCCTGGACCTATCTCGTCGTTGCCGAACTCGTCGCCGCGCGCAGCGGACTTGGCTACATCTCGCTTAAGGCGATGCGCGGCTTCCAGGTCGACGTCATCTTCATGGCCATCGCCATGATCGGCATCCTTGGTCTTTGCACCGACCAATTGTTCCGGGGCATCCGCCGCCTCGTCGCTCCCTGGGCCAATTGAGGAGTTCGCCGACATGGACGCCCTGACACTTGCGACGAAACCGAAGAGCGCCGACATCGGCGTCGACAATGTGGCGCTGCGCTACGGCACGGGCGACAACGCCGTGCTGGCGCTGGAC
>NZ_JBFUGJ010000239.1:0-9421 GCF_056402975.1 Mesorhizobium sp. P3_A9
CGCATGATCCGCCGATCTTGAGCGACACCGCCGCCGATGCCGGTGCCGATGGTGAGCATGACGATGTTGCCATGGCCGCGCCCGGCGCCGAGGGCCATCTCGGCGGCCAGCGCCATGTTGCAGTCATTGTCGATGACGACAGGCTTGCCGGTCATGTCTTCCAGGCGCTGCGCCAGGGCAACCGAGGCGAGGTCGACATAGCCGCCCGACAGAACGGCGCCGCGCCGCGCATCGACGCGGCCGGGAATACCGACGCCGATGGCCTTCACATCCGGCGTGTCGAGAAGGCGCACCATGTCGGCGATGCGGCCAAGCACCAGTTCCGGGTCGGGCGCGCTCTTTTCGGAAACGCGCTTGAGGATTTCACCGGTCTCGGAGATGCGGGCGGCACGCAGATTTGTGCCGCCAATGTCGATTCCTATGCTGAGAGGCATGACGTCCTGCGCGTGATCCAAACTAGATTATCAGGCAGCGGCCTTCTGCCGGTAGTGCCCGATCACGGCCTGGATCTCACGCAATCGCGGCACTGCGATGGTCTTAAGCCTTTCGCGCTGGATGTCACGGTCGAGCGATATGCAATCCTTCCACAGCGAGCGGCCGGCGATCACGCCCGAGGCGCCGTTCTGCATGGCGATCTCGACCTGGCCGAGGAAGGTGGCGTGGTTGACGCCGGCCGAAAGCACCGCCCACGGCACGTCGCCGGCCATTTTGGTGATGTTGGCGCAGGCTTGCGGCGTTCCGGGGTAGGGAAGCTTCAGCACCTTGGCGCCGCACTCCAACGAAATCCTGGTGCCTTCTTCGACAAGCCATGGCGTCTTGGTCGCATAGTCCTCGGGGCTTTCCCCATCGAGCTGATAGGTCAGGAATTCGACGACCAGCAGCAGGTCCTCCTGCCCGAAATCGGCGATGCATTGGCGCAGGATGGCGATGTTGTGCTCGTTSGCYTCMGGCYTGTCGGCCCKSAGATASACCATGATCTTRCCGCCGGTGCCGCCSAGTGCGCGGACGCGGCGCGCRTCGATGYCGGGAACCAGGCGYGACAGGCGGTAGCCCTCAGGCGAGACGTCGAAACCGGAAGCGTCGAGGCCGATGAGCAGCGCGGTATCGCGGTTCAAGACGCCCTCGTCGACAATGCGCGGCACCGCGCAAAGCGGGTCGAGCAGCACGCAGGACGCGGCACTGGCGAGGTAGCGCGTGATGTCAGCCTTGGTGTCGCCGAGCATGTCGTTGGTGATCTTGGCCTGTTCGGCGGGATCCGACGCCAGCAAGGTCCGCATGCCGCCGCGCTGGTCGCAGGCGATGGCCACCATGGCCCCGTCCTTGCCGCATATCTGCTGATAGCCGCGCAGTTCCGCGGTGGTCATCTTCGTCATGGTCTCAATCCGATGTTGGCGCTCTCTCGGAGGGCGCGGATCCCGTGAAAACAATGTTCGGTTCTGCCCGCCTTGCCGGCAGGCAGGGAGATTTTGCCGAGGTACTGCGCCATCCGCCCTCGCGAACAATGCCTCGCCGGCCTTGCGACCAAGGATCGGCCGAMAGTTGCGAGTTGGCTGGATTTGCGCGATAACTCCCGTCGGCGTATACGTGTGTAACACGTTGCTGAAAGGAATTGCAAGCTGTCTGTTTCCCCCATCCAGGATGCGGCCGCATCGCGGACGATGCTGCATACGGTTGCCAAGCTGCATTATGTGGAAGAGCTGTCGCAGGTCGACATCGCGCGGCAGCTGGGTGTCTCTACCGCGACGATTTCGCGCCTGCTGCAGCGGGCGCGGGCGGAAGGGGTCGTGCGAATCGAGGTTCTCGACCTGGCGACGCCTGAGGACATCACCAGGCAACTGATCGATGGCTTGAAATTGCGCGATGCCGCCGTGGTCGAGACGCCGGCTGCGGGCACTCTGGCGGCGCTCGCGGCGCCGCTTGGCGGGCTGCTCAGGCAGGCGCAATTGATGGCGGGCGCCGTCGTCGCCATCGGCTGGGGACGCGCCGTGCGCGAGGTGATCCGGGCCGGCCTGCCGCGCATGCCCGGCGTGCTGACCGTGGCTGCCACCGGTGGCATGCAGCAGCAGGCGGCGCATTTTCAGGTCAACGAATTCGTGCGGCTTGCCGCCGAGGAGTTTGGCGGCACACCGCATTTCATTCACGCGCCCTATCTGCCCTCCACCGAATTGCGCGAGGTCTTCCTGCGCGACACGGCCATCCGCGATGCCGTCGCGTTGTGGGAGCGGACCGATGTCGCGATCGTCGGCATTGGCCTGCCGCATGCCATCAATGCTCCCGAGGCAAGCGCCGCCACGCCGAGCGAGCAGGCGCTGGTTCATGCGGCCGGCGACGTGCTTCGCCATTACTTCGATGCCGAGGGCACGCTGATCGCCTGGGAAGGCGAGAGCCGGATGATCGCCATGTCGCCGGCSCAGCTKCGCGCCGTGCCGCTGGTSATCGGCSTYGCCGCKTCGCCGGARAAGGCGACGGCAATCATTGCCGCCGTTCGCGCCGGGCTGATCAACACGCTGGTGACGGATACCAAGACGGCGCAGGCCATCCTCGCGACGCTCGCGTAGCGATTGAACGGGCAGGGCGCTACCGCGATTGGTGGCTCTGGGCGATCCAAGGCGCGGCCACGAAAACCAGTTGTGCCGCCGCAAGCCCCGCGCGATAGTTGACCGGGGCTCTACGGAGCAGTCGGATGTTGTACGGTGTGAAAAACCCGGCGCTGTCAGCTCGGAAAAACCGGGTTGCAATTTATTTCTGCAAAGTGTTACAAGTTCGAACGCCCGCCGCCAAGGCGCGGCGCAGGCCACGGTTTGCCGGACCTCGCGGAGGCTGAGGAACGGGCTGTGGCCAGATACGCCGGTCGGCTGACCGGCTGACATATAGACTGGAGGGCGCTTGGGAGGAGCTGCCCGCGAAAGGCAAACRGGCGTTCCCGGCCGTCGCATCCGAACGGATGACGGCCATTCCGATGTCACTTGCAACGGCAGATCTGCCAATAATGAGGAGGATGTCATGAAGAAGATTGTTGCCGCGCTCGCGGCGCTTGCCGTCAGTGCGACGGTGCTGATGGCGCCTGCACAGGCGCAGGACAAGAAATACACCATTGCGCTCATTCCGGGCCTGACCACCGACGGCTTCTACATCACCATGCGCAAGGGCGCCCAGGCGGCGGCCGATGCGCTTGGCGTGACCCTGGTTTTCCAGGGCGCGCCGGACTTCAACCCGGTCACCCAGGTGCCGGTGCTCGACGCCGTCATCGCCAAGAAGCCTGACGCGATCCTGATCGCGCCGACCGACAAGGTTCAGCTGGTCGAACCGCTGCGCAAGGCCAATGACGCCGGCATTCCGGTCATCACTGTCGACACATTCATTGGCAGCGGCGTCTACCAGACCGGCGCCGGCGATGCCGATTTCCCGCTGGCCTACATCGCTTCGGACAATGTCCTGGGCGGCGAGATTGCCGCTCGCGCGCTTGCCACCGCCATTGGCGACAAGGGCAAGGTCTATGTGTCGAACGTCAAGCCCGGCATCTCGACCACCGACCAGCGTGAGGAAGGCTTCAAGAAGGAGATGGCCAAGCATACGGGCATCACCGTGCTGGAGACCCAGTTCAATGACGACGACGCAAACAAGGCGGCTTCGCAGCTGCAGGCGGTGTTCGCCCGCAATCCCGACCTGGTCGGCGTGTTCGGCGCCAATCTGTTCTCGGCACTGGGTGCCGCCAACGGCGTCAAGCAGGCCGGACAGAGCGGCACCGTCAAGGTTGTCGCCTTCGATGCTCCGACCAGCATCGTCGACAACATCAACACCGGCCTTGTCGATGTGGCGATCGCCCAGCATCCCGCCGAGATCGGCTATTATGGCGTCGTCTCAGCCTATGCTCATCTGACCGGCCACTCGATCCCGGTCACCATCGGCACCGGCTTCACGATCATGGACAAGTCCAACATCGCTGACCCGAACATCTCGAAGTATCTCTACTCCGAGTAAGTCCAGACCAGCTCGGCTCCTCCCGGCCCGCCGGGAGGAGCCTGCCGGGTCCTCGCCAATCGAGGCCCGTTTGAAGGCGCCGCGGAGTATCCATGACCTCGACATCACCAGCCCAGCCGGCCGACAAGCATGTCGCCCCTCAGGCCGATCACGGCGATCCGGCCAGGAGCCTGATCGCACGCATCGCCGAAGGGCGCGCCTGGCTGTTCCTTGCCGGCCTGCTCATCTGTTTCGAGGCCTGGTCACGGCTCGCCTTCGGCGCGACCTTCGTGCTCAATCCGTTCAACCTGCAGTCCATCGCCATCTTCGCCGTGGCGCCGCTGCTGCTGGCGACTGGACAGACCTTCGTCATCATTTCGGGCGGCATCGACCTGTCGCTCGGCTTTATCATGGGGCTGGCCGCCGTCATCGCCGCGCATGCCACCAATTTGGCGGGGGCTGCCATTCCCCTGCCGCTGGCCATGCTGGCSGGCATCCTCGCCTCGGTGATCGTTGCCGGCGTGCCCGGCGTCATCAACGGCCTGCTGATCTCGCGCCTCAAGGTTCCACCCTTCATCGGCACGCTCGGCATGTTCGGCGTCGCCCGCGGCGCCGCCTTCCTGCTCGCCGGCGGCACGACGGTGCCGGTGCAGAATTCCTGGTTCGCGCTGCTCGGCAACGGCAAGTTCTATGGCGTGCCCTATCTGGTGCTGATCACCGCGGTCTTCGTCATTGTGATGCACTATCTGCTCAGCCAGACCCGGTTCGGCCAGCACAATTATGCCATCGGCGCCAATGTGCAGGCGGCGCGGCGCGCCGGCATCGACATCAGGGGCCACATATTGCGGCTCTATGTGCTGTCGGCGATGTGCGCCGGCCTTGGCGGAGCGCTCTACGCSGCGCGCTTCACCGCSGGTGCSGCGCARGCCGGCGAGCCCYTGCTGCTCGACAGCGTCGCGGCGGTGGTCATCGGCGGCGCCAGCCTGTTCGGCGGCTCCGGCACCATCTTCGGCACGGTCGCCGGTGCGCTGGTGATCGCGGTCATCCAGTACGGGCTGGTCTTCGTCAATGTAGAGCCGTTCTGGCAGTTCATCGCTGTCGGCGTCGTCATCATCATTTCCGTTCTTATCGACCAGGCGCAGCGCCGGTTCAGTGGAGCCCGTCAGGATGAATAGCAGCAACCAGACCACGCCCCTGCTGGAAGTCCGCAACCTCTCCAAGCATTTTGGCGCCGTGCGCGCGCTCAACGACTTCTCCATGGCCGTGCGGCCGGGTGAGGTGGTGGCGCTGGCCGGTGACAACGGTGCCGGCAAGACGACGCTGATCAAGGCGATATCGGGCGTGTTCCAGCCGACGGGCGGCGAAATCCTGCTCAGGGGCCAGCCGGTGACGTTCGCGACGCCGCAGGAGGCGCGCGAGAAGGGCATCGAGACGATCTACCAGGATCTYGCGCTCGCCGACAATCTGTCGATCGGCGCCAACATCTTCCTTGGCCGCGAACCGATGCGCAAGGCGTTCGGCTTCCTGCCGGTGCTTGACCGCAAAGCAATGGCCGAGGCTGCCAAGGCGACGATGGGGCGGCTGGACTTCCATGTCAGCCGGCTCGAGGCTCCGGTCAGCAATTTCTCCGGTGGCCAGCGCCAGGCCGTCGCCATCGGCCGCGCCGTCTACTGGGATGCGCAGATCCTGATCATGGATGAGCCTACCGCCGCCCTTGGCGTGCCGGAGCAGCGCAAGGTGATTTCGCTGATCCACCAGCTCAAGGCGCAGGGGCGCGGCGTGATCTTCATCTCGCACAATCTGCAGGACATTTTTGCGGTGTCGGACCGCATCGTCGTGCTGCGGCGCGGCGTCCAGGCCGGCGAGCGCAAGATCTCCGAGACCAACCATGACGAGGTCGTCAAGCTGATGGTCGGCGGCTAAGCTGTGCCGATATTCAGGTGATGCCGGTCTGCAAACGACGGCTTCCTGCGCTTCCCCGTTCTACTGCGTCGCAGTAGAACGGTGCTCACGTACTTTAAGTACGCTCCGCTCCGGTTCTCGGAAGCCATCGTTTTCGACTCGGCCTGACCCGATCTCAACACACCTTTGATCGTCAATTGCTTAGCCGGCATCGCGATTGGTCAGCGCGATRTGGCAGCAGCCGGARCCRTGGCCCGGSGTCCAGGTRACATTGTCGAAGCGCACGCCGGTCGCCTCGAACAGGCCGCGGTCGAAGGCGCCGGCAATGCGGCAGAGCGTGGCGAGCTTTTCGTCTCCGACGTCTGCCTCGACCCAGGCGTCCTTCAGCGGGCAGCGCTTCACCTTGAAGGCGATGCGGTCATCACCACGTTCGACGTCGGTCGGATACATCAGGCCTCCGTCCGGACTGACGGCAAGAAACGCTTCGCCGATCGCGCGTGCGTCGTTGGCGCCGAAGCTGGCGAAGGCTGCCGCCGCCACTTCCTTGCCGCGCTGCTCGATGGCGCGGATCATGATCGCCTCGGCCTTTTCAGCACCCATCTCCCCGCTCAGCTCTTCAAGGAACAGGCGGTAGAGATCGGCACGGTTGCGGAAGGCGGARTCGAGTTCGCGCGACAGTTTTTCGGCTCTGGCTTCGGGGTCGGTCATGATGCGTCCTGCGGGGTTCTTTTCAGCTTTGGCGCTGCTGCCACCAGCGCCTTGCCGATGGTCGATTGCGGTGCGTCGATGATGGCGCGGGCATCGCCGCTCTCGGCGATCCGCCCGGCATCGAGAAGGACGACACGGTGGGCGATGGCACGGACGACGCCGAGATCGTGGGAAATGAAGAGATAGGCGATCCGTTCCTGCCTCTGCAGGTCGAGCAACAGGTCGAGGATTTGTCCGCGCACCGAGACGTCGAGTGCTGATACCGCTTCGTCAAGCACGATCAGCGACGGTTTCGTGGCGATGGCGCGGGCGATGGCGACGCGCTGGCGTTGGCCGCCGGAGATTTCATGGATGGCACGGGGCGCAAGCTCCGCCGACAGCCCGACGCGCTCGAGCAAGGCGGCGATACGGCTTGGGCGCTCGGCGCGGGAGGCGATGCCATGGATGCGCAAGGGATCGTCAAGCACGCGCGCCACCGTGGCGCGCGGATTGAAGGCGGCAAGCGGATCCTGGAACACCATTTGCAGGCGGGCGCGGCGAGCACGCAGAGCAGCGCCACGCAAGGCCAGGAAGTCATCGCCCTCGAAGTCGATGCGGCCGGCGTCCGGCTCGATCAGCCGCAACACCAGCCGCGCGATCGTCGATTTGCCGCTGCCGGAGGGGCCGGCCAATGCCAGTGTTTCGCCGGGCTCGATATGAAAGGAGACATCGTCGACGGCGATGACGGTGTCACCGCCGCGACGGTAGCGCTTGGTGAGGTTCGACACTGCGAGCAGGCTCATGCGTGCAGCCCGACCCGCTTCAGCAAGGGTTCGGCGTCGAGGCCGATATGGGCGTCCAGCAGGGTGCGGGTGTAGGCTTGCGTTGGGGCGCCGACAATCTGCGCCGTCGTGCCAAGCTCGACCAATTGACCGTGGCGGAAGACGGCGATGCGCTCGGCAAGGTCGGCCGCCAGCGCGATATCATGGCTGATGAACAGCAGCGTCATGCCGTCCTCGGCCACCAGCCGCCGGATCAGCGCGACGATCTCGGCTTRCACGATGGTGTCGAGCGCGCTGGTCGCCTCGTCGGCGATCAGCAGTTTCGGCCCGGCCGCGATCGCGGCCGCGATCGCCACGCGCTGCTTCTGGCCGCCGGAGAGCTGATGCGGGAAGGCATGCAGGGCCGAGTATGGATCAGGGAGGCGGACGCGTTCGAGCAGGGTTTTGGCTCTTGCATAGGCCTGCGGCCAATTCAGGCCGAGATGGGTGCGCGCGACTTCGGCGATTTGTTTGCCGATGGTCATGACGGGATCGAGGCTAGCCGAGGGGTCCTGGAAGACGAAGCCGATGTCGCGGCCGAGGAGGGGCAGTCCACCGCGAAGATGACGAAGTTGGCGCTCTATGGCGCCCCCCTCTRTCCTGCCGGACATCTCCCCCACTAGGGGGGAGATTGCGCTGTCGCCACCGCTTTCGCCAATCTCCAACGCTGCAGAGGGAGAGCCGGCGACGGAGCTGCCGATCTCCCCCCTTGTGGGGGAGATGTCCAGCAGGACAGAGGGGGGCGCCTGGACACCCAAGGTTGGTTGTGTTCGCCAGAACCAATCGATGCGACCTCCAACCTTGGCGGAAGCCGGCAACAACCCCGCAATCGCCAGCGCCAGCGTGCTCTTGCCGGAGCCACTTTCGCCGATAATAGCCAGACGCTCGCCAGCCATGATGTCGAGGCTGATGTCCCTCAGCGCTGCCACCTCGCTGCCGTCGCGGCGGTAGGTCACCGTCAGGTCGCGGATCGACGCCAGCACGCTCACGACAGGCCTCGTCTGACCGCCGTCGTCTCGACGATGCCTTCACCGGCCAGATAGACGCCCAGTACCGTCAGCACCAGTGCTATGCCTGGAACGATCGACAGGAAGGGCGCGGTGCGCAGCACGGCGCGGCCTTCGGCGATCATGCCGCCCCAGGTGACGCGGTTCGGGTCGCCGAGGCCGAGGAAGGACAGCGCCGCCTCGGTGAGGATGGCGGCGGCGACGATCACCGATGACATCGCCAGCACCGGCGGCAAGGCGTTGGGCAGCACCTCGCGAAAGGCGATTTCGAGCGGATGCATGCCTATGGCACGGGCACTGGCGACATAGTCGCGTTCGCGGATGGAGAGGACTTCCGCACGGGCAATTCGCGCCGGGCCGGTCCAGGTGCCGAGCGCTATTGCCGCAACGACGACGCCAAGCGACGGCCCAACGACGCTGACGAAGGCCAGCGCCAGCAGGAAGCTCGGCACGGTCTGGAAGGCATCGGTGATGCGCATCAGCACCTCGTCGACGAGACCGCCGGCAAAGCCGGCCAGCGTGCCGACCACAGAGCCGATAGCGAGTGCGGCCGCCGCTGCAGCGAGCCCGACGGCAAGTGAGGTGCGGGCRCCGTGGAAAAGCTCGGCCAGCACGTCGCGGCCGAGCCGRTCGGTGCCGAGMGGCAGCGACCAGTCCTCGAAGGGCGGCAGCAGCGCCGGGCCGGCGATGGCTTGCGGGTCGCCGGGAAACAGCAGTGAGGCCGACAGCGCCATCGCTATCAGCGCACCCAGAAGGATGGCGCCGGCAACAGCCTCGGGAGTGCGCAGGAAGCGGCGGAGCGTATTCATGTGCCGGCCTCGTTGGCGCCAACGCGCGGATCGAGGAAGGCATAGGCGATGTCGACGAGCAGGTTGATGACGATGACCAGGACAGCGCTGACGAGGATGATCCCCAGCAGCAGCGGCGTGTCGCGCGAAGCCACGGCTTCCTGCGCCAGCCGGCCGAGGCCTGGCACGGAAAAGACGCTCTCAATGACGACGCTGCCGCCCAGCATCTGCGCCGATTGCAGGCCGAGCATAGTGA
>NZ_JBFUGJ010000240.1:0-9420 GCF_056402975.1 Mesorhizobium sp. P3_A9
GTTGCCGTCAACGAGAATCTCTCCCAGGAGGAGAAATTGCGCAGGTTCCACGATGTCCTCGACCGGATGGAGGGGACGTTGGATCTGGGAGGCATGACCACCGATCAGTACATGGAGTGGTTGAGGGGGCCGCGTGAAGATCTCGACGTTGATTGACACAAATGTCCTGATCGACGTCTGGGGACCGGCCGGGCCGCTGAAAGAATGGTCGGCATCGGCGATCGCCTCCTGCCGCCGCGATGGTGCCTTGGTGCTAAATACAATCATCTGGTCCGAGCTCGCGCCGCTGATCTCCACGGAGACGGCACTTCGAAAAGCCGTCGACATGCTCGAGATGGACCGCGAACTTGTACCCTGGGACGCTGCATTCCTTGCCGGCGTCACACATTCCCGCTATCGCCGGGCTGGTGGCGTTAGGGAAAGAACCTTGCCTGATTTCTTTATCGGCGCTCATGCGACTGTTGCCGGGCATCGTCTTTTGACACGCGACGCCGCGCGTTATCGCAGTTATTTCCCCGACCTCGACATCATCTCTCCGGAAACGCACCCATGAGGGCCCATCTTCCATGAAAGATCTGGCATGATCGGCAAACTCAAGGGCACGTTGGACGAGATCGACGAAGACCATTGTCTCGTCGACATCCACGGCGTCGGCTACGTCGCCTATTGCTCGGCGCGCACGCTGGCGGCACTGCCTTCGCCTGGCGAAGCGGTGGTGCTGTTCATCGAGACCTATGTGCGSGAGGAYATGCTGCGSCTCTATGGYTTCCAGTCGSWGCTKGAGCGCGARTGGTTYCGGYTGCTGATGAMCAACGTGCCAGGGGTCGGCGCCAAGGTGGCGCTGGCCATCCTGTCGACGCTGGCGCCKGCCGATCTCGCCAACGCCATTGCGCTGCGCGACATCGCCATGGTYTCCCGTGCACCCGGCGTCGGCAAGAAGGTGGCCGAGCGCATCGTCACCGAGTTGAAGAACAAGGCGCCGGCCTATGCGGGCACTGCCTCCGGTACCATCGGGCTTAAGCAGGAACTCGGTGACGGCGTGGCATCAGCGCCGATCACCGATGCCGTCTCGGCGCTGGTCAATCTCGGCTATTCGCGCGACACCGCCGCCAACGCGATAGCGGCGGCGCTGAAGACTGCGGGCGAGGATGCCGATGCCTCGAAGCTGATCCGCTTCGGGCTGAAGGAACTGGCGCGGTGAGGGCTCGCTTGCCCGGTCCTCTGCCTTATGCGAGGAAGGCCGCATGAGCCTGCCGCCCCGTCTCATTGCTCCGGAAAAACGCGGCGAGGATGCCGAGCAGACCTTGCGGCCGCAGACGCTTGACGATTTCGTCGGCCAGGCTGCGGTGCGGGCCAATCTCAAAGTCTTCATCGAGGCCGCCAAGGGCCGCAACGAGGCGCTCGACCATGTGCTGTTCGTCGGGCCGCCGGGGCTTGGCAAGACGACGCTCGCGCAGATCATGGCGCGCGAACTCGGCGTCAATTTCCGCTCGACTTCCGGGCCGGTCATCGCCAAGGCCGGCGATCTCGCGGCCCTGCTCACCAATCTCGAAGAAGGCGACGTGCTGTTCATCGACGAGATTCACCGGCTGARCCCKGCGGTSGAGGAAATCCTCTATCCSGCGATGGAGGATTTCCAGCTCGAYCTGATCATCGGCGAGGGACCGGCGGCGCGCTCGGTCAAGATCGACCTAGCCCGTTTCACGCTTGTCGCCGCCACCACGCGGCTTGGCTTGCTCACCAATCCGCTGCGCGATCGGTTCGGCATTCCGGTGCGGCTCAACTTCTACACGGTCGAGGAACTCGAGCAGATCGTGCGGCGCGGCGCCCGCATCCTGCAAATGCCGCTCGGCGACGACGGCGCGCTGGAGATCGCGCGMCGCGCSCGCGGCACGCCGCGCATCGCCGGCCGGYTGTTGCGCCGCGTGCGCGATTTCGCCTCGGTCGCCGGCGACGGTCATGTCGACCGTAAGATCGCCGATGAGGCGTTGACCCGGCTGGAGGTCGACGCGCTCGGCCTCGACGCGCTCGACCGCCGCTATCTCTCGATGATYGCSSGCAATTTCGGCGGYGGKCCGGTCGGYATCGAGACGATCGCCGCCGGCYTGTCCGAGCCGCGCGACGCCATCGAGGACATYATCGAGCCCTATCTGATCCAGCAGGGTTTCATCCAGCGCACGCCGCGCGGCCGCATGCTGACGGCCAATGCCTGGCGCCATCTCGGCCTCGATGCGCCGAAGGATCTGGCGCAGCAGCAGATCAACCTGTTCCAGGAAGAATAGCCCCCAAGCGATCGGGGATAAGCCGACGATCAAGGATATGTGACCCGTCCTGCACAAAATCTACGCGTCTTCGCCGATTTGCCGGCGTAATCGTGGATTTTATCGGACGCGCGCGGGGAACCGCTGCGATCGAAGGGCCGGGAGCCAATCCATGATAACCAGACGCGGGTTCCTGCGCTTCATCGGCGGGTCGTTCGTGACGGCCGCCGCGCTTGGCGCCTATGCCGTCGGCATCGAGCCGATGCTGCTGACGCATGTGAAGCGCTATGCGCTGACGCCGCCGCATTGGCCTGATGGCCTGAAGCTGCGGGTCGTCGCGCTCGCCGATATCCATGCCTGCCGGCCGTGGATGACACCGGAGCGGATAGCCTCGCTTGTCGAGGATGCCAATGCCCTGCAGCCGGATGTGATCGTTCTGCTTGGCGACTATATCGCCGGCATGCGCCTGGTGACAGGCGGGGTGACGCCATCGCAATGGGCGTCCGCTCTGTCGGGGCTCAAGGCCCCGCTCGGCGTGCTGTCGATCCTTGGCAACCATGACTGGTGGCACGACGGCTTCGCGCAGCGGGCCGGAGCCGGTCCAACCATAGCGCGCAAGGCCTTGGAGAAGGTCGGTATCCCGGTGCTGGAGAACGATGTCGTGCGCCTGGAAAAGGATGGGCACGGTGTGTGGCTCGCCGGGCTGGCCGACCAGCAGGCCCTGTTGCCGACCAAGGAGCGTCCCGGATTGACGGGGCTGGACGATCTCGACGGTACGCKGGCCAAGGTCAGCGACACCGCGCCGATCATCCTGCTCGCCCATGAGCCTGACATTTTTGCCACCGTGCCGTGGCGGGTGTCGCTGACCCTGTCGGGCCACACCCATGGCGGGCAGGTGCGGCTGTTCGGCTATTCGCCCGTCGTGCCGTCGCGTTTCGGCAATCGCTACGCCTATGGCCATGTCGTCGAGAACGATCGCAACCTGATCGTCTCGGGCGGCCTTGGCTTCAGCATCATGCCGGTTCGTTTTGGGATGCGACCCGAAATCCTGCAGATCGACCTCGGCTGATCTGAAGAATAGCTCTCAGTAAAGTGACCGGATCACGTCCATCACATCGGGTTCGGCCTTGTCGCCGTTGAATGCGTCGACGATGCCGAAGGCGCCGCCATAGCTCCACACCGACCATGAGAAGCCGTGCGCCTCGGCGCGGGCGGCCATATCCTTGACATAGGCGGCGCGGTATTCGGCGGGCATCACATAGGCATTGCCGTATTCCTGGCGGATCATGCCGAACTCGCCCAGCGTGATGTTTTCCGGCTTGATGCCGTTGGCCTTCGCCCATGCATCAACTTTCGTGAACGGCGCATCCATCAGGCCAAGCAGCTTGTCGGGGCTGTCCATGCTGGCGACCTGCTCGTCGAGATAGGCAAGCAGGCCGCTCTGCCGTGTCCAGGGCGCCTCGGCCTTGATCCGGGCGCGAATCGTGTCGAGCGTCACATCGAGCTGCGCCTTCGGCACCGCGGTCAGCGGATAGGGCAGGCCGGTCACATAGGGGATGAAGTCGCCGGCCCAGGTCGCGCCCTGATGGGTGAGCAGGAAGGGATCGTAGGAGTGGAAAGTCCAGATGACATTGTCGTCGGGGATCGCCTTGGGATCGATCTTTTCCAACGACGAGGCGGCGGAATAGCAGGCGCCGGTCAGCACCAGCGTCAGTTTTGTCGCCGAGGAACGGGCCGCGGCGAACAATTTCTGCTGGCGGTCCGGCCACAGGCTGGTGCCGTCGCTGTCGCAATCGACGATCGGTTCGTTCATCAGTTCGAAGGCGACTTGTCTGGGATCTTCGCCAGCCAAAGTGCGACCCATCTTGCGCACCATGTCGACGTAGAGGTCGAAGGTCTGCGGATCGTCCATCACCTCAGCCATGCCGATCTTGCGGCTGCCGCCGGCCGGGATCAGATGCATGTCGACGATCACCTTCAGGCCGGCGCGGTTGATCATGCGCACTGAATCCAGCACGCTGGCATAGAGGTCATCACGCAACGCTGTTGTCTGGTCGGACAGGAAGAGCGAGGGGTCGACAGGCATGCGCAGGAAATCGAAGCCCGCTTCCTTGAGTGCCTTGAGATCGTCCTCCTTGAGGAACTTTCGCCATTCCGGATAGGGCAAGATCGCCTTGGCGTCGCCCCATTTGTCCTCGCTTGGCCAGGTGACCCACTGGTCGAGATTAAGGCCGCGCTTCATCGAGAATGTCGCCGCCTGGCTGGGCCACGCCAAAGCCAACAGCACAAGCAGCGCCGCCATCAAACCCTTGATCATCGCCGTCAACAGTGCCATCCGATGCCATGTCACGTGAGGACAGGTGCCTCGTCGAGACCGAAAAAGGAAGCGCAATGGGCGATCATGGTGAATCGGCGACGCTGCTGGCCGGGCTTTCCGGCGCACTGACGACGTTCGGCCACCGGCTGATGGCGCGGGTCTATTATGCCGACACCGATTTCTCGGGCGTCGTCTACCACGCGCGCTATCTCGAATTCCTCGAGCGTGGCCGCTCCGACTATCTCAGGCTCACCGGCGTGCATCACACGGAACTCGCCGACGGTAAGCATGGCGAGAAGATCGTGTGGGTGGTGCGCCGCATGGAGATCGACTTCCGCATCCCCGCCCGCATCGACGACATCCTGACCGTCGACACCCGCACCGACAGCATTTCCGGCGCGCGCATTTTCATGGCGCAGCAGCTCAAGCGCGGCGACGAGGTGCTGGTTGAGGCCAGGGTCGAGGCGGCGATCATCGGCGAGAATGGCCGGCCAAGACGCTTTCCCAAGGAATGGGTGGCAGCCTTTATGCCCAAGTCTCATGCTTCAGCTGATTAAAGTGGTATGACAGTGTCATACATTGTGCTATTTGGGAGGACAAGGAAACAAATCGCCATGAGAACCAGCAAGCCCATAAGCGTGACGCTCGGACGCCAGCAGAGCAGCGTCGACACTCGCTTGGCGTCGGGAGCGTACGAATCCGCGAGCGAAGTCATGCGTGCCGCGCTTCGCGCCCTTGACCGCGAGGAGCAGGTCATCACCGCCATTATGCGGGCCAAGGTGCAGGAAGCTCTCGACGATCCGCGCCCGGACATCTCGGCCGAAGACGTGTTCAAGGCATTGCGCGAGCACCATGCGGACCGCATGAAGGCCGCCAAGCGTGACGCATAAGGTCGTCTTCAGACCCTCGGCGCGGTCCGACCTCTTTGCCATTTACAACTACATCGAAAAGGAAAGCAGCGCCGCGCGTGCCGGGGGCTACATCGACCGCATCGAGGCGGCGTGCATGGCGCTATCCACGTTCCCGGAACGTGGCATCGTTCGCGAAGCCATCGGACCTGGGATTCGGGTCGTCGGCTTTGAACGGCGCGTGTCGATCCTGTTCCGGGTCGACGAAGAGCAGGTGCTCATCCTGCGTGTCCTCTATGGCGGGCAGGATTACCCCACCCACCACGTGGACGAAACCGACTCCTAACAACATCGGCACAAATCTTATGCCTGTGCCCCACTGCCGGGCGCGGCAATGCGCCGCGCCTTATCTACTAACCCATCCTTAACCATAACGGTTCATGAAGAGATTGGCGAAGATTGGCGCGATCCTGCGCCTTCCTTTCACCAATATTTGCCCCGAAAAGGCCGCTAACGGCACAGTTTGGGGTTGTTCCGGTAGCTTCGTGCGAACCGACCACAAGGGATGCCATGGGCCAGCCGCCAGCYWTGCCCGGAAAATCTTAAGGACGTAACGATGGAAAATATCGCACTCGCCGATCCGGGCGCGCAATTGTCGRTTTGGKCGYTGTTCCTTTCGGCCAGCTGGGTGGTCAAGCTGGTCATGATCGGCTTGCTCTGCGCCTCGGTCTGGACCTGGGCGATCATCGTCGACAAGCTCGTCTCCTATGGCCGCATGCGGCTGGCGCTCAACCGGTTCGAGCAGGTCTTCTGGTCGGGGCAGTCGCTGGAGGAGCTCTACCGCACGCTCGCCGACCGCAAGACATCAGGCATGGGCGCCATTTTCGTCGCCGCCATGCGCGAGTGGAAGAAGAGCTTCGAGAAGGGCGCCAAGACGCCACTCGGGCTGCAGACCCGCATCGACAAGGCGATGGACCTGGCGCTGACCCGCGAGATGGAGAAGCTGGAGGGGCGCCTCGGCTTCCTCGCCACCACCGGTTCGGCCGCCCCCTTCATCGGCCTGTTTGGCACGGTCATCGGCATCATGACCTCGTTCCAGGCCATTGCCGGTTCCAAGAACACCAGCCTGGCGGTGGTTGCGCCCGGTATCGCCGAGGCGCTGCTGGCGACGGCCATCGGCCTGCTCGCCGCCATCCCGGCGGTCATCGCCTATAACAAGCTGTCATCGGATGCGAGCAAGATCGCTGTGCGCATGGAAGGGTTCTCCGACGAGTTCTCCGCCATACTCTCGCGCCAAATCGATGAAAAAGTCGCGCCGAAGGCCTGAGGAGTAACGAGATGGGTATGTCCGTAGGCATGGGAGGACGCGGCGGGCGCGGCCACCGGCGGCGCGGTCGTCACCACGCATTGATGTCGGAAATCAACGTCACGCCGATGGTCGACGTGATGCTGGTGCTGCTGATCATCTTCATGGTCGCGGCGCCGATGCTGACGGTCGGCGTGCCGATCGACCTGCCTGACACGCAGGCCAAGGCGATGAATGCCGACACGCAGCCGATCACCGTCTCGATCGATGCCTCCGGCAAGATTTTTCTCCAGGAAACCGAAATTCCGATCGATGAGCTGGTGGCCAAGCTGCAGGCTATCTCGAAGACCGGCTATGAAGAGCGCATCTTCATCCGTGGCGACAAGTCCACCGACTATGGCACTGCGATGAAGGTCATGGCCCGCATTTCGGCGGCTGGTTACAAGAATATCGGTCTGGTTTCACTGCAGGAACAGGATCAGTAGACGCGCGATGAAGACCGGCCTCACCACATCGGTGATCTTGCATACGGCGGCGCTGACCTTCGGCCTGTTCACGCTGACGGCGCCGGCCGCGCTTCCGTCCGCCGATGCCGAGTCGGTCGCGGTCGAGATCGTGCCGATGGAAGCCATTGCGCAGACGCTGCAGGGTGACAAGAAGGCCGTGATGCATGAAAAGCCGGCGCCGTTGCCGACGCAGCGCCCGGATATCGTGCCGGCTTCGCAGAAGGTCGGCGAAAACAGCGTCGACACCGACAAGCCGATAACGCCGGAAGCCAAGCCGAAGCCCGTCGATACGACCTCGGCCCCACCACCCGCGCCGACCCCAAAGGAAACACCGAAGACCGAGGACGTGCCAAAGCCGCAGGAAAAGCCGAAGCCCATTCCGGCGACGGAAGTGGCGCCGGCACCGACGCCCAAGGAAGAGGTCAAGCCTGAGCCGGTCAAGCAGACCGAGCCCAAGCCGACGCCGGCCAAGCCAGCGCCGACCCCGCCGCCACAGGACAAGACCGCTGCCATCGATCCGACGCCCGAGGTCAAGCCGGATGCCGTCGCTGAGGCCATAGCCAAGGATCCGCCCACCGAAGAGACGCAATTGCCGAGTTCGGCGCCGGCGCCGGAAGCGCGGCCGAAGCCGCAGCCGGCACAGGCTGAAAGCGCAAAGGCGCCGGACCGCAAGGATGCCGAAAAGCCGGTCAAGGAAGCGTCGTCGAAGCCGAAGTCCGACGACAAGCAGTTCAACGCCAACGAGATCTCCGCACTCCTCGACAAGCAGAAGCCGTCGGGCGGTGGCGCCAAGCGCTCGACGCAGCAGGCGTCGCTCGGTGGCGACAAGGATCAGGGCCAGAAGCTGTCGAAGTCGGAGCAGGGCGCGCTGGAGAGTCAGTTGGGCGGTTGCTGGACCTTGCCGGTCGGGCTGGAAGGTTCGGAGGATTTCGTCGTCGTCGTGCGCTTCAACCTGGACAACTCCGGCAAGCTCGATGGTCGACCGTCCGTCGAAAAGTCGAGCGGTAACCGGCAGTTCGATGAAAGCGCGGTGCGCGCGGTTCAGAAATGCGACGTGGCTGGCCTGCAGGTTCCTGCCGGCAAGCAGGACATCTGGAACGACATAAGGGTCACCTTCGACCCAAGGGAGATGCTGGGCCTCTAGGCCCTGACATCCGAAAATCAGTATGAGAAGCGAGAAGACATGAAATCAATCCTCAAGCCGCTCCTGATGATCGCAGCAATGGCGATGGGCATGACCACTGTCGGCACGCTGCCGGCGCTGGCGCTCGTCGAGCTCAACGTCAACAAGGGCAATGTCGAGCCGCTGCCGATCGCCATCACGGATTTCCAGGGCGGCGATGCACTTGGCGCCCAGATTTCCCAGATCGTCACCGCTGATCTGAAGCGCTCCGGGCTGTTCGCGCCGATCGACAAGAGCGCCTTCATCGAAAAGATAACGAACCCGGACGCCGCGCCTCGCTTCGACGACTGGAAAGTGATCAACGCCCAGGCGCTGGTCACCGGCAGTGTCAGCAAGGAGGCCGATGGACGCATCCGTGCGCAGTACCGGCTTTGGGACACTTTCGCCGGACAGCAGATGGCGGGCGAGCAGTTCTTCGCCAACGACGCCAATCAGCGCCGCGTTGCCCACATCATCGCCGACGCGATCTATGAGCGGCTGACCGGCGAGAAGGGCTATTTCGACACGCGTGTCGTCTTCATCGACGAGTCCGGCGCCAAGAACGCGCGCAAGAAGCGCCTGGCCATCATGGACCAGGACGGCGCCAACGTCCGCTACCTCTCGGATGGCAAGTCGATCGTACTGACCCCGCGTTTCTCGCCGAACCGGCAGGAAATCACTTACATGTCCTACGAAAGCGGCCAGCCGCGGGTCTATCTCCTGCAGATCGAGACCGGGCAGCGCGAACTGGTCGGCAATTTCCCCGGCATGACGTTTGCGCCGCGCTTCTCGCCCGACGGCCAGAAGGTGATCATGAGCCTGCTGCGCGACGACGGCAATTCCAACATCTTCGCCATGGACCTGCGCAGCCGCTCGACGACGCGGCTGACCAACTCGACCGCCATCGACACCTCGCCCTCTTATTCGCCYGACGGCAGCAAGGTGGTGTTCACCTCCGACCGCGGCGGCCGTGCGCAGATCTATGTCATGGGCGCCGACGGCTCGGGCCAGACCCGCATC
>NZ_JBFUGJ010000241.1:0-9406 GCF_056402975.1 Mesorhizobium sp. P3_A9
TTTCGTCCTCTCCCGGGTGCGCGAATCCGTGCCAGCCCTATGCGGCGAAACGATGTCTCGCCGGCTATTGGATGGTGTCGATTGCGCTGGTCGACGAGCCGAAGTCGCCAAGGGTGCGGAACGACAGGTTGAAGCCGATGCTCTGCGTCACTTCCCTGGTGTTCAGGTCACGCGACTGCGAGTACGTCATCAGATAGGTGAAGCAGGAATCGTTGTAGGCGAAGCCGACCCCATCCTTGACCAGCAGGCTTTCCTGCAGATCATAGGTTCCTGTTCCGAACACGCGCCAGTTCTGGGCCAGATGCGTGGACGCACCCAGTGTGACCTCATGACGGTCGGTGGTGAAACCGTAGAGTGGCTGGGCCTGGATGAAGGCGTATCTGGCGCTCAACGACACCGGCAGGCCTGAATAGGCGGCCCTCAACTCGGCGCGGCGAACCTCGAAGGTCTGTTCGTCGAAGCGGCCGCTGACGGAGGCCGCGAATCCATTCGGGCTGTTGATACCGAACAGACCGACATAGTCGGACTTGGTGGTCTCAAGGCCCGAATAGGCGCCGACATTGACCAGATCCGGCGCGGCGAAGGAGTTCTCGCCGCCGATCTGATAGGACTGGCCGAAAATGGCATTCGTGCCCCAGCCATTGATGTAGGAGCCGGAATAGCGGAAGCCGACATTGGCGCGAGAGCCGCCTTCGATGCGGTCATAACCGGAGAACTTGTCGCGTTCGAACAGGGTGGTCGCGTCGAACACCATGCTCTGGGCGTCTTCATTCGGAACGGCGAGGCCGCCGACATATTGTTCGTTCGGACGCAGGAACACCTGCGCCATCGGCTCGATGACATGGCTGGATCCGCTGGCCATGGAAAACAGCAGCGGCCAGCGCATTTCAAGCCCGGCGGTTGCCATGTAGCGGGCGAATGACGAACGCATATCGTCCTGCACGCCCAAATTTGTCGCCATCTGATTGACGGCGGCGAGCGAGGCCGATGACGCATCGAGGTAGTCGACGTCGCCCTGCAGCGCCAGCAATGGTGTCAGCACCAGTCCGTTGTCGGTGACGAATGACCGCTTCCACTCGGCCTCGGCGGTCAGGCGGCCGGATTCGCCTTCAATGCCGCGCACGCGTTGGGTACCCGAAGCGGGCACGTAAGGGGTAAAGTAGGTCTCATCCAGTTCATCGCGATGCAGCACGCGCGAGTTGACATTGAGCGACAGCTGGCCGCCGGCGACCGCTACGTCGGGGATGTATGCATAGTCGAGCGACGGCAACACCCAGGGCTGCTGGTTGCTGCGCGCGGAGATATAGCTGTTGGGCGTGTTCTCCTGGACATCGAAATGCATGGCGCGCACATCGAAATARTTGCGGCCGTTGAGSCCSGTCAGGTAGACCGCCGACTGATGTACGCCGGCATTGTACTTGTCGATGTTGTAGGTGCTCGAAAAGTCCTTGTCGGTCTGCAGCAGAACGTCCCAGCCGAAATTCCAGCGGTCGTTGATGGCGAACTGCCCCTGCGTGCCCATCATGCCGCGGAACTTGTTCGGATCGCCTGCCGCGCCCGAATCGATGTTGTGGCCACCGGTGGAAGGGAAAGCGGCGGTATCAATGAAGGCGTCGGGATTCTGCTGCTGGATCCCTGCGATCTTGAAACTGTAYTCGCCATTGTTGAARCGCTGGCGCCACTCGGCCTCRCCGAGGAAACCCTGCTTGGTRTAGCCGCTTCCCGTCACCGTCAGGTCATATGTCGGCGAAAGTGCGAAATAATAGGGAATCTTGACGCTGTAGCCCAGGTGGCTGTTGTAGCTGATGCCGGGGATCAGGAAGCCGCTCTTGCGCTTCACCGTCGGGTCGGCGATCTCGAACGCCGGCAGGTATGCGAGCGGAAAACCGAAGAATTCGAAATTCGCATTCTCGAAGCGAACCGTCTTCTTCTCGCCGTTCCAGATGATCTTCCTGGCCTTCACGCGCCAGGTCGGCGCCTTGTCGGGCTTGTCCTCGCACGGTTCGCAGGCGGTGTAGACGCCGTTGTGGAAGGTGGTCAGCACACCGCCCATGCGCTCGGCGCTTTCGGCGGCGAAATAAGCCTTGTCGATGGTTTCAACGCGCAACGCGTTGACGAAACCGTCGGCGAAATCATCGGTAATGTCGATATGCTGCGAATTGATCTTGGTGCCGTCGCTGTTGACGATCTCAACATTGCCGGTGGCAACCATCCGCTTGGTGTTGCGGTCGTATATGACCTTCTGGGCGACGAGGCGGTTGCCGCCATAGTCGATCTGCACACCACCGACAGCGGTCACCGTCTGGTTGTCGTTGTTGTAGACCAGCGTATCGGCGGCCAGCAGCATCTGCGAGCCGGCCGGAACGTTGGTCGCCATCTTGCCGACTTCCTGAGCGAAGGCAGGCAACGGCACGGCGCAAGCAAGCAGGCACGCCAAGGCGCTCGCCGCATAAAGGCGCGCC
The DNA here is from genome assembly GCF_056402975.1 of Mesorhizobium sp. P3_A9. Lineage (NCBI taxonomy): Bacteria > Pseudomonadati > Pseudomonadota > Alphaproteobacteria > Hyphomicrobiales > Phyllobacteriaceae > Mesorhizobium > Mesorhizobium sp. P3_A9. The sequence goes on from NZ_JBFUGJ010000241.1 coordinate 2,463, forward strand.
AAATTGGCCTGCCTGTCGCTGGGCAAAAACGCCTCCCTCACTAGCCGTCTTCCTTGTATAGCAGGAAAGTCACCCCGAAGAACATAGCTACCACGACCGGCACCCAGGCGGCTATGGCAGTCGGCACGAATCCCGCCACGCCGAATGCCTTCACCAGCACCGAAACGACATAAAGCAGAAACCCGGCAACGACGCCACCCAGAATCATCGTTGCCGATTGCCCCATCCTCGCAAATCGCATTGAAACTGTTGCCGCAATCAGCGTCATGGCGACGAGGAGGAACGGCAACGCCACCAGCGAATCAAACTGCATGGCAAAGGCATTTGCCTTGAGGCCGAAGGAGCGGGCAACCTCGATTTTTCCAGGCAGGTCGTAGAACGGAATGGTCTCCGGGCGCGCCAGCCGCTCTTGCACGAATTCAGGCTTCAGATTGGTCGGCACACGATCGCTGGCCGCGGGCAGGATGGTGCCGTTCCTGAAAGTCTTCACATCCTGCAATTCCCAATAGCCGTCCCGCAGATAGGCGCGGGCGGCGTCCTTGCGCTCGACGATATTGCCTTTCGGGTCGAGGATGAAGAAGACGACATCGGCCATCTCGAGGCCTTGGTTGAGGATGGCCCGCGCACCGATGATGGTGTCACCGGTACTGGTTTTCTGGCGAATCCAGGGGGCGGTATCGGCCGAAACCGTATTTGATTTGCCGGAGCGCAACTGGGTCTCGATCTGCTCGGACAAGGAGAAGGCATGCGCAGCGAGCGGGTTGATGAGCCCGACCGAGACAAAACCGAACAGCAACGCTCCGATGCAGCATGGCAAAAGGAATTGCCAGGCGGAAACGCCGGCGGACCGCGCGATGACCAGCTCGTAGCGGCGGTTGAGCGAAACCAGTGTCGCCATCGCAGAGAACAGGCCGACAAACGGCACCGTCTGCAGCATGATCATCGGCATGCGAAGGCCCGAAATGGCCACCGCCGTCCCATAGGTGAAACCGGGCAGGCCGGTGGTACGCCCGGACAGCTCGGTGAAATCGATCAGGAACACCAGCGCCAGCAGGCCCAGGAAGAACCAGATCGTGATCGTCACATAGCGGAAGAAGAAATACCGGCCCAGTGTCCAGCCCATCAGCTGATCCCCTGACCTGAAGTGCCGCGCCTGGACCAACGCAGTTTGAGGGCATTCCAGCCGTCACCGACGCGGCTGGCCAGGTTCGTCATCCAGTCCGCCCAGGCCACCGGCAGTTCCATGGTCCGGTTCGACACGATGAACCAGATGGCCACGGCGGAAGCCACGATAGGCACGCCATAGACCATATAGGTGTATTGCGGCACTTCATCGGCCTTGCTGGCGGCAAAGAAACCCAGCCAGCGCACGAACAGGGATATGGTGATCGCCGTGATCAAAGGATTGACGCGCGCCTCGCGATGCGAACGCGCATCGCCGGCGACCGCGAGCGCGATCAGCGCGAACACCATGGAATACAGCCATTCCGAAAACCGCTGGTCGATTTCCGCCCGGTATTCCTGGGGGTTCTGCTGATAGTTCTTGTCGTTGACATTCGGGTTGAGCAGGTACTGGGTTGTCTGGTCCTTTGGCAGCAGCGTTACTTGATTGGCTGCCGACATAAAAGCCGACATGTCGAAGGCATAGGAGGTGAACCGGATGACGCTGAGGTCGCCGGTTACCGTTTTTCGATGGATGACGCCGTCATTCATCATCAGCACTTTTTCACCGTTTCGCTCAACGATGCTGCCGGTCTTGGCGTAGTAGACGAGGTTGACACCTTCCTCGCGCGAATCCGCCACGAAGATGCCACCCAGCTTGTTGTCTGGAAGCCGCTCGCCAATCTGCAGGAACAGCCCGTCCTCGATCTTTCGGAACGTGCCTTCCTGGATGATCAGCGACAACAGGTCGGAGCGCGACTCCGCCACCAAAGCGCGGTTCTTCTGCCGTGCATAGGGGTCGATGCCATTGTCGACGGCAAAGGAAAAAACGCTGGCCGCAAGAGCCAGAAGCATGATTGGCCGCACGATCGTCCAGCGCGAGGCGCCGGCGGCGTTGACGACGGCGAGTTCGGAATCCGAATTCATGACACTGAGTGTCTGGGCGACCGCCACGACCAGCGCGAAAGGCACGACGATCGGGATGATCGACGGAAGAATGAGGGCGGCGACCTCGAAGAAGGTCAGCGACGACTGGCCGCTGTCGGTAACCAGATCGATCTTGGCCAGCACCTGCGTGGTCCACACGATGGCCAGCGTCCAGACCAGCGCTGCCAGGAAGACCACSAAAGCGCGRCGCATGATGTAGCGTTCAACGACCTTCATGAAGGCTTTWCTCGATTTTSYCGAACGGCATCATGCCACCACGCTAAGGGTAGCTGCCCGGCGACGCCCGCACAACTGGCTCCGATGGGCTCGGTCAGGCAGGCGATCCGGTTCCCGTCCCACGTCGCGTGCCGCAATGGACCGGAGTGTCGGAGGGAATGGATAAGAAAGGGAAAACATCGATGGTTAACAACAAGTTGCGGCATGAAGCGGGGCCGTGCCGCGACGAATCGCCATCGATTCCAAGTGTCATATGGGTGGTCATTTTGGCAAAGTCTTGCCAAATGCCGGAAAACGACCAAATGTCGCGGATCACTTCAAACCGTTTCGCGCACCATCGCGCAATCCCCGAAAGCAGGACATGATGAACCCGAGACCGTCGATCGCCTTTGCAAAATTCGCCGCGCCTCAGACGGCGGCGAACAGGAAGGGCACAGTCTTCGTGCTGTCGGCGGATGACGGTGGTCTGAGCGATACGGCCAGGGCCTACGATCCCGGCAAAACGCTGGAACGCGCCTTTCCGGTGGCCGAGTTCACCGGCAAGTTCGCCGGCGTCGTCGAGATTCTGGCGCCGGAAGGAACGTCGCTCGACAGGCTGGTCGCGGTCGGCGCCGGCAAGGCGGCGGGGCTCGATGAATATGCCTGGCTGAAACTGGGCGGCACCATTGCGGCGTCGCTGCGCAAGGCAAGCGAGGTCGCCGTGGTGCTCGACCTGGTCGGCGCCTCGGCTGATGGCAAGGACGCCGCCAACCTTGCCGCGGGTATCCTCCTGCGCAGCTATTCCTTCGATAAATACAAGACCAGGAAGGACAAGGATGACGCAAAGGCCGATCCGAAGAAGGCGGTCAAGATAACCATCCACACCGCGGATCCGGCCGGCGCGAAGAAGGCTTTCGCCGAGACCGAGGCTGTGGTCGACGGCGTGCTTCTGGCGCGCGACCTCGTCAACGAACCGGCCAACGTGCTGGGACCGGTCGAGTTTGCCGCCCRGGCCAAGGARCTCGAGGCGCTCGGCGTCAAGGTCGAAATCCTGGCCGAGAAGGAGATGAAGAAGCTCGGCATGGGCTCGCTGCTCGGCGTCGCCCAAGGCTCGCCTCGCGGCGCCCGCATGGCGATCATGCAGTGGAACGGCGGCAAGCCCAAGGACAGCCCGATTGCCTTCGTCGGCAAGGGCGTCACCTTCGACACCGGCGGCAATTCGATAAAGCCGGCTTCGGGCATGGAGGATATGAAGGGCGACATGGGTGGCGCCGCCGCCGTCACCGGGTTGATGCATGCCTTGGCCGCGCGCAAGGCAAAGGCCAATGTCGTCGGCATCATCGGTCTTGTCGAGAACGCCGTCGACGGCCACGCCCAGCGTCCCGGCGACATAGTCACCTCGATGTCGGGTCAGACCATCGAGGTGCTCAACACCGACGCCGAAGGGCGCCTCGTGCTGGCCGACGCGCTGTGGTACTGCAACGATCGCTTCCAGCCGAAATTCATGGTCAATCTGGCGACGCTGACCGGCGCCATCATGGTCGCGCTCGGCCTGCATTATGCCGGCCTGTTCTCCAACAATGACGAACTGGCGGAGAGGCTGGCGGCGGCGGGGCAGGCGACGCAGGAACGGTTGTGGCGCATGCCGCTCGGCGCCGAATACGACAAGCTGATCGATTCCAAGAACGCCGACATGAAGAACATCGGCGGCCGCTATGGCGGCGCCATCATCGCCGCGCARTTCCTGCAGCGCTTCGTCAAGGASACGCCCTGGGCGCACCTCGACATTGCCGGCACGGCGATGGGTTCGCCGTCGAGCGAGATCAATCAGTCCTGGGGTTCAGGCTTCGGCGTGCGGCTGCTCGACCGGCTTGTGCGCGATCACTACGAAAGCTGACCTTGATCCATGGCCGACGTGCTGTTCTACCACCTGACCGAATCGACGCTGGAGGAGGCGCTGCCCGGCCTGCTCGAGCGCAGCGTCGATCGCGGCTGGCGCGCGGTGGTGCAGACCGGCACCGAGGAACGGCGTGACGCGCTCGATCAGCATCTGTGGACCTTCCGCGACGATTCGTTCCTGGCACACGCCACCGATCGCGAGGCTTATCCCGGCGAACAGCCTATCCTGTTGACCACCGGCGACGGCAATCCCAACGAGGCCAGGATAAGGTTCCTGGTCGACGGCGCGGCGCCGCCTGAGCTCAGCGGCTACGAGCGTGCCGTGTTCCTGTTCGACGGCCATGACGCCGCCCAGGTCGAGGCGGCCCGGGSGCATTGGAAGACGATGAAGGRCGCSGGCCAYGCCGTGACCTACTGGCAGCAGACRYCKGACCGSCGCTGGGAGCGCAARGCTTAGCGCGATGTATGGACGCAGACCTAAAGCTCGCCGTATGACTCCGGCGCGCTTTAGCCGATGCTTTGCCGCGGATGATAAGGCGCTACTCTCGTGCCTTGATCCGCTTCTGTTTCCGGCTGACGTAGTCGCCATATTTCAACTTCATGAACTCGTCCGCCAGGTTGCGATGCGAGCTCCTGAAGACGTACCAGTCGCCATCCGGTAACTTGCGCTGGTAGAGCACCCGGCCGGCCTGGCGATGTTCGAAGCAGGTGAGGGCGTTGGAGTCGCTCCCCGCACCATGCCATTTCGCCCGGAAGCAGAGCTTGCCTCCTCCGGGAATGAACCAGATCCCGTCACCGTAACCCAGCTTGCCCTTGTCTGAAGTCCAGGCGCTGAATTGACGCCGCTGCACGGCAAAATAACCCGCACCGTTTCGGCCCCACAGCCACGAGCGGTTCTTATACATCTGGTAGATGCCTTCGTCGGGCACCGCTTCGGCCTGCTTGGCCAGTTCTGCGACTTGCGCCGCCGTCTTGGCTACCGCCGGAATCTGGAAAGCCAGGACCGCCATGGAACAGGCAAGGGCTGTTCCAATGAAATTCCCCAGTACTCGTTTCACGACCCCACCCCTACAATTTTACGCTACGCTCAGTTTTTACGCTTGCATTTAAACAGAACGCTTAGGGCAGGACATGCTGGGTAACCCTCCAGTCGGGCAGCCCATAGCCACCCAGCCATGGCCACACTTCCTTCTGGTTGAAGTAGACGACCGACGTCAGGGCCGGAAATTCCGAATAGGACTTGCGGGAATCGGCCGCCCATTGCGAAACATATTCCTGCTTCCCGACATAGCCGAGTTCCGCCACTTCGATCGGCTTGTTGAAGCCCGCGACGCGGTCATAGCCTGGCTTCAGCGACTCGGCGAACGTACGGTCGCGGCCGGCCTCCTTATTGTCCTTTGTCTGCAGGCCGAACACCGACAGGCCGATGACGTCGACGTAATCGTCGCCAGGGTAGTATTTCTCCAGACCCTCTTCACCTTTGGGTGACCACATGTATTTGGCGGCCGGAGCAGCCTTGCGGCATAGATCGACCTCGCGCTTGTAGGCGGCGATCCAATCCTTGGGGGCCCAGTTGGCCCATGTGAAGCGGCCGTTCTTGTCCTCCATTTCCTGCGCCCAGCGAATGGTGACCGGGCTCTTCATGGCCCCCACCAGGTCGCAGATTGCCTGCATGTTGGCGTCATATTTGCCGCTCAAAATGCCGTCGCGCAGTTCGTTCGGGGTGATGCGCCAGTCCTTCGACCAGGTCCAAGGCTCGATGGTGATCAAGAGCGACCGGTTCCGCTGAAGGGCATAGGCATCGGCCAAGGGAAGGGTCGCCAGATCGACGTCTTCCCACGGCAGGAACAACTCCTCGATGCTGGCGGTCTTGTCGGCGCTGAAGTCGCCGTAGGGATCATAGGATCCGAACGCCGACGCGGCGCTGCTCGTCTGAACGGGGTCCGTCGCAGCCGCGGAGCCAGCGCCTCCCACAGTCGGGAATGCCATGCTTCCACCCAATGCCAGCGCGATTGCAAGTGCACTTGCCGCATAGTTTTTCATGTTTGTTCTCCCATCGCCTGAACTTCCCGCGGAAGTCAAAGCGTCGCCACTGCGCATCGATGTGTGCTCGACGCGACTACCCAAGACCCATCGGCTCAGTTGGGGGAATCTGTGGGATTTCGGAGCGATTGGTGGCGTGCGACCCGTCGCACAGAACCCACCTAACAATTATCTCTCAAGGTACCGACACAAGGCTACAGAGAGAGATTTCGCCGCGATACTCACAAATTCGCGTCAACATCCCGATATATCATCCCTGCCTAATTTAAGAGCCGGTCGGGACCAAGAGTCAAGTGCAATTAACGGTTGCTTAACCATGGCATTCGCAACATGGTTAACGCTGCTTTTGGGCCACGACGGTCCGTGGGATCTGGTCCCAATCGGTAAATTCTCCAGCAGGAGATATTTTCCAGCTCGCCCTTTTAGCGCTGCCCGGTGCCGGGCGCTCCATGGAATTCGTCCTGCGATTCAAGGCGTTAGGTTAACCAGTTCTCAAGAAGCATAGTTAACGCACTCTTAATTTAGTTGACTCTAAAGGATCCTGGGCGGATTCTGGAGCCGGGTTTGAAGGCTGTCGGCCGTAGTTCGGCTGACGCTCAGAATGGCGGCGGTAAGTGTATGAGTGTTTCCGCGGACGTAGGAACCATCAGCGGTAAGACCAGGCCGACACGGCGGCATGGGACCACCCTGGCCAAGAC
>NZ_JBFUGJ010000242.1:0-9402 GCF_056402975.1 Mesorhizobium sp. P3_A9
GTCGTCGGCGGCGCGGTGCTGTGGGGCGGCACCACCATGGCACGGCTGGCGCGCGGCCCTTCGGGGCCGAAGAATGCCGGCCGCATTGCCGACATCGACGGCATCGCCCTGCCGCTGAAGCCGATCGCCAGTCCGCCGGCCTTTGACCCCTCGCTGCCATGGTTGGCCAAGGGCGGCGACATCAACGATGCCAGCGGCCTGTCGCGGACGCCGGTCTATGGCGTCGTCGAGGTCAGCGAGGAAGACCACATCGCCAGGGCGCTGGCCTTCGCCCGCGCCAACGGGCTGAAAGTGTCGCTGGCCGCGATCCGCCATTCGATGGGCGGGCATGCCTTCGACGACAATGCGCTGGTGCTCGACCTCAAGAAATTCAACAAGGTCGGCGTCGATGCGGCGGCCAAGACCATGACGCTGCAACCGGGCGCGCGCTGGCACGATATCCAGAACATGCTGCATCCGCGTTTCGCGGTTAAGGCGATGCAGTCGACCGACATTTTCTCGGTCGGTGGTTCGCTGTCGGTCAACGCACATGGCATGGACCATCAGGCGGGCTCGGTGGCGGGTTCGATCCGCTCGATGCGGGTGATGCTGGCCGATGGGTCTGTGACGACCTGCTCGCCAGGCGAGAACACCGACCTGTTCCGCCACGTCATCGGCGGCTACGGCCTGTTCGGCGTGGTGCTGGAGGCGACGCTTGAGATCGTCGACAACGCCGTCTACCGGACCTCGCGCGAAATCATCAAATCCGACGACTTTCCAAAGTTTTTCGCCGAGGTGCTGGAGCCGAACAGGGATATCGGCCTGTTCTACGGCCATCTGTCGACAGCCCCGGGCAATTTCCTCGAGGACATGATCGTCTACCGTTACGACAAGGTGGCCGAGCAGCCGCCGGCGGACCAGCCTGATATCGGCGAACCGGGCTCGGTCGGGCTGAAGCGGGTGATCATCAACCTGGCGAAATGGGGCAGCGTATTCCAGGAGCTCAAGTGGTTCACCGAAAAGACGCTGGAGCCGAAATTCGAAAGCTGTACGGTGGCGCGCACTTCAGCGATGGCGCAAGGCGAGGCCTGTCTCGTCACCCGCAACAACCCGATGCACGATTCGGTGCCGTATCTCTTCAACGATTTGGCCGAAGAGACCGATATCCTGCACGAATATTTTATTCCACGCGCCGCGTATAATCCATTCATCACCGAGGCTCGCGAGATCCTGCGCAACCAGTCGCTGCCGGTGCTCAACGCCTCGGTGCGCATCGTCCACAAGGAGGATGTGGCGCTGACCTACGCGCCGGAGCCGGCCTATTCGCTGGTGCTCTACATCAACCAGCCGACCGATGCCGACGGCAATGCGAGGATGCGGGTGCTGACGCGGGCGCTGATCGACGTGACRATCAAGCATGGCGGGCGATTCTTCCTGCCCTATCAGCTGCATTACACGGCCAAGGAGTTGCTGGCGTCCTATCCCGAGCTGCCGGCCTTCCTGGCATCGAAGCGGCAATATGAYCCGACGGARCTGTTTTCCTCGACCTTCTAYCGTGCSATCAARGCGCTGAGCGGGGTTGCGTAGCAGGAGAACAAATCGATGCGGATGGTATCGGCGGCAGCCCTCACTCTCATCGCGCTGTGCGCTGGGCCGGCCGGGGCCGAGGACCTCAAGGCGTTCAAATTGACGATCGATGGTGTGGCCGTCGACATCGATCCCGGCGAGAGCACAACGGTGACGCTGCCCGGCGGCAAGCAGAGCAAGGTGACGCTCCAACGCAACGACTTCGCCACCTTTTCCGGCGACAGTTTCTCCTTCATCCATCCGAGCACCATTTCGGTGACCAAGACCGATCTCGGCGAAAACATCACGCAATATCTGATGGCGTCGGCGCTGGGCACGATCGTSRTYSTGCAGGAATACGGCAAGATGAACCCGGTGTCGCTCAACCAGCTGATGCTGCAGGAGATGACCARGGAGTCGGTGCAGGCAGGTGCCGAAGTGACGCAGCAGCCGACGACCCGCAAACTCGCCGACGGCAAGGAACTGACCGGCATCCGCGCCGAGGTGAAGACGCGCACCGACACCGCATATTTCGAGATCGTCGGCTACGGCCTCGCCGATCAGGGGCTGTTGTTCATCACGCGCGYCGGCAGCGAGGACCTGGGCACCGAACAGCCGCTGATCGACAAGTTCTGGGAGAGACTCAAGGTCAAGATGTAGGGACTAAAGCCCCGTCGGCACCAGGCCGGCCAGCCAGTTCACCGAGCGTTTTGCCGCGTCGGCGGTCGCGGAAGCGGCGCGGCCAAGATCGGTCTTGACCACGGCATAGCCGTTCTTGGTGCGATAGAGCACGCCGGTGCCGCCATCGACCACCTGTTCATAGGCAACGGGCCGGGCAGCGTCYGCTTCGACGGCCGTCGTCGGCGTGCCGACCGAAACGCTCGGCCGGTGGCTCAGTTCCGGCGGCAGCGGGCTTTCGGTCCTGACGATCCTGCTGGCCGGCTTCAACTCCGGGCCGGATGCGATGGCGGCGAGGTGCGAGGACGACGACGAGCCCTTGGTGCGGCAGATGCCGGACACCAGCGGATAATTGAAATTGCGCTGGTGCAGGATCTGGCTCTTCATCGCGGCTTCGCATTCGGCGATCGTCGACCATTTGGCCGGCGTCTCGCCGATATATTCGCACAGCTTGGCGTCGCAGTCGCAGCCGACAATGGTCATGGCGACAAGGGCGGTCTTGATCACGGTCTTGTCCCTTCGAGATGCCCCCCGGCAGCTCGGTCATTTCCATCGCGCGCGAACAAGGCGGGATTTGGCCGCGATTGTGGAATGAGCGTGGCGGAGCGCTCTGGGTGGCCAATCTTTGCGCGGTGTTACCGAAAGGTCTCAATAATCGTAGACGTGTTCGAGTTTTGCGCCTGCCTTCATCAGCGATGGCAGCACCAGATGCAGCTTGCGAACGGCAACGACCATTCCGGTGCGGCGCGTCGATGGGTCGGCCGGCAGCGGATAGCTGAACAGGATGCGCATGCCTTCGGGTACGGCGATCGAGTCGGTCGAGAGCATGGTGACCATGATCTCGTCATTGCCGCCGATCTCGACGAAGGAGACGCCCTTGTCGATCAGCCGCGGGATCATGTCGGTGAAGACCTGATAGCGCTTGGTGACGAAGATGGTGCCATCGGTGCCGTAATCGCGCTCCAGCAAGGTGTCCGGCTCATTGCGGGTGGCTTCGCCGACCGGACCCTTGGCCCAGACATGGATGTCGAGCAAGGCCGGGTCGGAGGTGGCGGCAAGCGCCTTCTTGATCAGGTCGGCATAGCCCTGCTTGATGGTGTCGGCGAGACCGAAGGCGAGCTTGCGTTCGCTGGTGCGGATGGAGCTGTCTCCGGGCGCCGGCTGCACGGCAAACAGGCCGGCGCGCTTTTCGGCATAAGGGAACTGGTACCACGGCACCTGGTCGAGAAAGCCTGCGTAGTCCGCCGCCACCTTGGCCTGGTAGATGTCGGCGGCGGTGCGCTTGGCCGATGTCGCCTCGGTGATGCGGCCGACGGTGTTCTCATAGGCCCATTGCAATATATGCTCGATCGAATGGCTGGTGCCGATGATGACCAGCATCTGATGGTTGGCATAGTTGAACTTGTAAGGGGAACTGGCGCGGATCACCGTGGCGTAGTCCTGCCAGAAGCGGCCGACATAGGACCAATAGGGAAAGCCGCTCGGCTGGTCCTTGCCAACGAAGCCGGCATATTCGCGCGCGGCATAGACGATCGCCCATTCGGGATAGGTGAGGAAGGTCGATTCCTCCGGCCGCTGGTAGCCGGGGATCTCGGCGCGGACCTTGTCGGCCAGCGCCTTGGGCGGCGCGCCATCGGCAATGCCGGGCAGCGGCGTCTTGTCGAGCGACGGCGTGGTCAGGAAGCCGTAGCTCAGCCCGACGACCGGGATGAGGATGGCGACGACGATCAGCCAGAGGATCGTCTTGATGAGGCGCTTCAGCCAGCGGAACAGGAACATGGCCGGTCAGGCCGTGGCGAAGTGGTCGTAGATGCGCTTCGACAGCCAGAAGCCGACATAGACGGCGAAGCCGCCAATGACGAGGTGCGGCAGGTTGGCGAAGAAGCGGGCSGGGAATTCGATGTCGTTGAGGGAGCGGAAACCGTTGATGAAGATGCCGGCATCGAGGCAGCCGGAACCGGTGATCAGCCCGAGCACGCCGTCGAACAGATAGACCGAGCCGAACAGCTTGAAATAGAACACCGCCTGGCGATGCGAGATGAAGGCGGCAGCCAGCGCCCAGACGCCGGAGAAGGCGTGCAGCAGGTCRTCGTACCATTGCAATGAGAACAGGCCGAACAGATTGCCGTTGGCATCGTTGAASGCCGGTATGTAGCCGATGGCGACRACGSCGAAGAACAGSAAAGCATAGGCAACGGCAAGCTTCTGGATAAGCGTCATGAAGTATCCCCCTTCAAGAGACTGCTTGGAAAGTCACTCCGGCGGCCATCTGATGGCGTTTTCTGCGCTTCCCCGTTCTACTGCGTCGCAGTAGAACTGAGCTCACGGACTCATGTCCGCTGCGCTCCGGTTCTCGAAACCACCACCATATGACTCGCCAGAGCAACTTTCGAAACAGTCTCTGATCGCGTATCGAACGGACTCTATCTGCTCGATACTAACCGATTTTAGCGCCTGGTGAAGCGGTGCCCGCAACTTTGCCGGGAAAGAAGCTGAGGAGGATAAAAGACAGTCGGCGCCGGGATTTCTCCCAGCGCCTCCCTGTCAGATCAGGACACGGTCGCGGCAGCAACTTCCGTAAAGTCGTCGCGCCATGCCGGCCTTGATTTTGACGGTCCTGCCAGTCCGCCACCCGAGAGCAGCGTCCGTTCGGGACCTCGCCGGTCTCCGCCCTTGCGGGCTTTGCCCTGCGGCCATCGAAGGTTTTTGCCGTCCTTCATGGCAGCATCGGTCCGCCGTCGGCGTTGGCACGCTTTCCGCGGCCCCGTAGGTCTCGGCTTCCGTCCCTCGAACAGGCAAGCCTGCTCTCGTTTCGGGCCGTACGGGCCTCAGGAAATCCGCCTTTCACTTCGCCTTTCGGCTTGATGATTGGTAGCCGCCTGAGATGGGTTGAACTTACGCGGGGTAAGGGTCCGGGGGAATGGCCCTGGGCCTGTGGATAGCGGGATTATCGGGGACTGTTTGCCAAGGACGCCGAAATTTCGGCGCCGGTTGCCTTAGACAGCGTGCCCCGCTTTTTGGTGCTCCGACCGACAGCCCCCCTTGCTCCGCCGGCGGGCAGGGGTTTCAATGCCGGCAAACGATCGGGCGTGTATGTCCGGCGCCGGGGAGGGCGAGTATTTGAAAGTCGGGGTGGTTCTCAATCCGATTGCTGGTGGCGGCCGGCTGAAACGGTGCTGGCCTGAAGTCGCCGCTTCGCTGAAAAAGCATTTTGGCGATTTCGAGCTGCGCGAGACGCAAGCCGAGGGCGATGCCGAACGGCTGGCAATCGACCTTGCCGTCAGCGGCTTCGACCTGGTGATCGCGGCAGGCGGCGACGGCACGGCGAGCGAGGTGGCGGACGGGCTGCTGCAGGCGTCCGAAGAGAGCGGCAAGACGACCGAGCTTGGCCTGCTGCCATGCGGCACCGGCATCGATTTCGCGCGCGGGCTCGGCCTGCCGAAGGACGTGGATGCGACGCTGAAGCGGATCGCCGAGGCCAAGGGGCGCAAGGTCGATGCCGGGCGCATCTGCTACATCGACGACCATGGCGCGCTGGCTAGCCGTCACTTCATCAACATCGCCAGCCTCGGCCTGTCCGGGGCGACGGACCGCGCGGTCAATGCCGACAAGCGCAAGGGCAAGATGTCGGCCAAGGCGCTGTTCCTCTGGCGCACCGTGGTCGAGTTCATCCGCTACCGCTTTCAGGATGTACGGATCACCGTCGATGACGGCACCCCGGTCGAGGCGCGCATGGCGCTGGTGGCGGTGGCCAACGGCAAATTCTTCGGCGGCGGCATGATGATCGCGCCCGACGCCGAACTCACCGACGGAGAGTTCGACATCGTCATCCTGCGCGCGGCGGGCAAGCTGAAGCTGATCTGGGACATCCGCCTGCTCTATGGCGGCCGGCACCGCAACCATCCGGCAATTACCATATTGCGCGGCAAGAAAGTAGTGGTCGAACCGCTCGGGGATGTCGAGATGAACGGCGCCTTGGTCGATATTGATGGCGAGTCGCCAGGACGTATTCCGGCAACCTTCGAGATCCTGCCCGGAGCGCTGACGCTGAGATATTGAGGCTCTGGCTAAGCCGGCTTGAAGGCTGTCGCGGCGAGGTACAGCGCCAGCACCACGAAGATGAACAGGTCCGAGATCATGGCGATGTTCTCGTTGGTGTTGCGGTCGCCGTTGCGGACATGCAAGGCGCCCGCCAGGCCATAGAACAGACCACCGGCGATTGCCGCCGGCACCACCCATTCGCGGTTCAGCAGCGACACGGCGCCCAACATGCCGATGGCGAAATTGCCGAAACCAAGCTCGCGAACGATGACCTCCGCCGCCTTGTCCTTGATGCCGAAAATGGTGTCGGCGGTGAAGGCGGGGTTTGCCATTTGCCTGATGCCGGCAAGCAGCAGCCGCGTGCCCACTCCCCAGAAGACGAACCACTTGCCGATGAGAAAGACGAGGCCAGCGCCGCTCGGGAATGCGAGGAATTCGATGAGGATCGAGGCGACGGGAAAGACACCCATCAACAGCACAACAACCGCCAGATACATGAACCGCCCCCAAAGCCGCCCGGCTTTCCGCGCCATGGGGTTATCTGAGCGGAGCTGAGGTTCCGAATCAAGCGGCTGCGGGATTGATTCAAGTCTTTTCGAAACTGAATCCGGCTATCGATTCAAGTTAATGAAATTGCTTGGTTTTCCGACCTCCGGTCAAAGCTCCAGCTTGGCTGGGAAACCGGGCGCACGCAGGTCGGTGCCAACGGCATCCTCGAGAAGTTTGACGATCTGCGTCGACCAGGCGCCACCGCCATAGGCTTCCTTGCCCCGCTCGAAAATCGCGTTGACGCGCGTGGCGAGATCGAGCGGCACGCCGAAATCCTTGCCCATGCCGAGCGCGAAGCCGAGGTCCTTCAACGCCAGGTCCATGGTGAAGCCGATGTCGTAGGAGCCGTTGAGGACGAGCTGGCTTTCGGTCTCATGGACGAAGCTGTTGCCGGAGGAGGCAACGATGGCGTGGTAGGATTGGGCAAGGTCGAGCCCACCCTGCTTGGCCAGCATCAGCGCCTCGCCGGCGGCGACGAGATGGATGAAGGCCAGCATGTTGGTGATGACCTTGATCACCGCCGCAGAGCCGATCGGCCCCATCAGGAAGGACTTCGCGCACATCGCTTCGATGGCCGCGCGATGGCGTTCGTAGAGGGCGGCATCGCCACCGACCAGCGCGGTGATTTTTCCCGCTGCCGCCAGATGCACGCCGCCGGTGACAGGGCATTCCAACGTCTCGACGCCCTTGGCCGAAGCGAGGGCGGCAAGGCGCACGATCTCGTCGCGGCCGTTGGTCGACATCTCGATCCAGGTGCCGCCCTTCGGCAGTCCTTCCAGCAGGCCGCCGGGGCCGGTCAGCACTGCTTCGCTGACCTTCGGCGAGGGCAGGCAGGTTATGGCATTGCCAGCCTGCGCCGCGGCCTCGGCAGGGCTGTCGGCAGCGGTGGCGCCGAGCGCCACGAGGCGCTCGACGGCGGCGGGGTCGCGGTCGAAGACGGTGACGGCAAAGCCGTTGCGGATCAGGCTGGCGGCAAGGTTGCCGCCGAGATGGCCGAGGCCGATGAAGGCGTAGCGTTCGCTCACGGCATCAACGGTGTCTGCATCATCTGCAGGTGCAAATCCTTGCCGGTATAGGGATGGGCATCGCAGACCGCCTCGTTGAGCTCGACGCCCAGCCCCGGTTCCTTCGACGGGATGACGTTGCCGTCCTGCCATTCGATCTTCTTCTTCAGCAGCGCGGCGTGGAAACCGTCCCACTGCTTCAGCGATTCCAGGATCAGGAAGTTGGGTAGCGTCACCGCCAGCTGGATGTTGGCGGCACCGACTATCGGCCCGCAATAGCAGTGCGGCGCGATCTGGATGTGATAGGCCTCGGCCATCGCCGCGATCTTCTTGGTTTCCAGAATGCCGCCGGAGCGGCCGAGATCCGGTTGCAGGATGGTSGCGGCGCGGTTCTCGATGACGCGGGCGAATTCGAACTTGGTCGTCAGCCGCTCGCCGGTGGCGATCGGGATCGATGTGCCTCGCGCCACCTGCGCCATCACTTCGGGCATGTCGGGCGGCACCGGCTCCTCGAACCACAAGGGATCATAGGGCTCGATGGCGCGCGCCATGCGCAGCGCGCCCGATGCGGTGAACTGGCCATGCGTGCCGAACAATATGTCGGCGCGGGTGCCGACCGCCTCGCGGATCGCCTTGACCATGCGGGTGGCGACATCGATGTCGACCAGGCGCGGCTGGTGGCCGTCAAAGGCGGTGTAGGGACCTGCCGGGTCGAGCTTGACGGCATTGAACCCCTGCTCGACATATTCGAGCGCGCAGGCCGCCGCCATTTCGGGGTCGTTGTAGACATTCCTGCCGTCCGGCGCGTCCTCGGAATGAACACTGCCGGTGTGTGGATAGAGATAGGTGTAGGAGCGCAGCGTCTCATGCACCTGGCCGCCGAGCAATTTGTAGACCGGCTTGTTGGCCTCCTTGCCGACAATGTCCCAGCAGGCCATTTCCAGCGCCGAGAAGCAGCCCATGCCGGTCACGTCGGGGCGCTGGGTGAAGCCGGAGGAATAGGCGCGGCGGAAGAAGTTCTCTATGTCGTGCGGATCGTGGCCGATCAGATAGCGCTCGGCCATGTCCTCGACCAGCTTGGCCGTGACATGGGCGGAGAAGGTGGCGTTGTAGGCTTCGCCGTAGCCGACCACGCCGCCATCGGTGGTCAGCTTGACGAAGATGAAATACTTGCCGCCGATGCCGGGCGGCGGGTTGCCGACAACCCAGGTCTTGACGTCGGTGATYTTCATTTTTGRTCCTCCAGRACCAGTTCGGCGCCCTTCCAYCCGGTCAKGATMGAGGCGGCGTTGGTGTTRCCGGTGATGTTGTCGGGAAAGATCGAGGCGTCRATGAYGCGCARGCCGTCAAGGCCATGCACTTTCAGGCGAGGGTCGACGACGGAGCGCTGGGGATCAGGCCCCATACGGCAGGTCGAGACCGGGTGATAAACGGTGCCCGAGCGTTTCCTGAAATCGGTGATCAGATCGGCGTCGGACTGGATCGATGGGCCGGGCAGGACTTCTTCCCTGATGATTTCCGCCATCGCCGGCATCGAGGCGATCTTGCGCACGAACTTCACCGCCGCCAGCATCTCCTCGACATC
>NZ_JBFUGJ010000243.1:0-9375 GCF_056402975.1 Mesorhizobium sp. P3_A9
ATGACGCCCAGGCCGCGGCGATCGCCGCTKTTTTGCTGTTCATGGACCCGGTGCCGACGCCAATCCACTATCTCCTGGCGGTGCCGCTGCTGGCGCTGGCCGTCAACGCGCTTGATTTCAGCACGCCGATTTTTTCCAATTTGCTGTCGTCCTGGCCAATGGCGACGTTGGGCCTGTGGTCATACTCGCTCTACCTCTGGCAGCAGCCCTTCTACAAATTCGTCTACGAGCAAGGCAGCAACCCATGGCCGATGCTGGCCGGGGTCTTTGCCTGCGCGCTCTGCAGCTACTACCTCATCGAGCGGCCGGCGCGGGAATGGCTCAACCGCAACTGGTAAGTGCCATCGGCATCATCAGGACGAGGGGCTGTTTTTCCGTGCCCCGAGATAGCGCCTCAGGCCGGCTTCGCCGCGCGGCGTCGTCCAGCGATGGTTCCAGGCGAAGGCCGGCCGCAGCAGCGGCGCGAGGAATTTGAGGATCGGCCTCTCGACCGTGACCTGCCAGGTCAACTGGACATGGGTGCCGGTGCCCGACGGCGACAGTTCGGCCCGCCACAGCCCGTCGAAATCGCCAAAGGTTTTCACCACCACCAGCCGGCTGGGTTCGAGTTCGGCGGCCTCGATGATGAAGTTCAGCTCATAGGGGAGGGCGCCGCGCGCCCGTGCCCTTGCCCGCGAACCGACTGACGCCTTGCCCTTGCCGTCGAGCGGCACCACTTCCTTGTAGACGTCGCCCCACCACAGCGGCAGCAATTCGGCGTCGGAGAGCACGTCCCACACTTGCCGAGGCGTGCCTTCGGGAATCTTCCAGCTTTCGTCGAAGCGGAAGACGTTGCTTGGCATCGCGGTTCCTCCGGTTGGCGGAACGCCTATATTAGGGGCGGCTTCTTTGTGTAGCCAGCGATCAGGCGACGATCTGCTTGACGTAGTAACGCACC
Organism: Mesorhizobium sp. P3_A9; assembly: GCF_056402975.1. Taxonomy (NCBI): domain Bacteria; kingdom Pseudomonadati; phylum Pseudomonadota; class Alphaproteobacteria; order Hyphomicrobiales; family Phyllobacteriaceae; genus Mesorhizobium; species Mesorhizobium sp. P3_A9. The sequence goes on from NZ_JBFUGJ010000243.1 coordinate 938, forward strand.
GCTTTCTTGCCGCCATGGATCACCGCGTCGCCGACCTCAGTGAAGCCGAGAGCGGCGTGGAAGGCATCCGAGGCGGGGTTGGGCGGGTCGGCGTTGACCTCGCAGGTGACCAGCCTGTGGCCGGCGCGTTCAGCATGCTCGAACAGGTCCTGATAGAGCCGGCGCGCATGGCCGCGACCCCGTGCGTGTGCCGCCACGACGACGCGGTCGACATAGACGAAGCGTTCGTAGCGCTCACGGAACCAGACGAAGTTCGGGCTGTCGTAGTTGGCCTCCTGGTCGAAGGTCATGATGAAGGCTTCGAGATCGCCGATGCGGCGCGCATAGAATGCTTCGCTAAGCAGGAACGACAGCCGCTCGGCTTCGAGCCAGGACAGTTCAGCGGCATGCTCATTGTTGAGCGCCAATATGTCGGCTTCGTCGGCTTGCGCTATGCGGTCTATCTCAGAGGTCATGCCTTGGCTGCCGTGATCGTCGCCGCCACCAGCGGCGTGTCGGTCAATGTGTTGCGGTATTCGCGATCAAGATCGGAACCGCCCATGCCGACCTTGGGATTGCGGTAGCGCATGGTGCTCGGCACGTCCTTCAGCGCCGCGAAATGCATTTCGGCCAGTCCGGTCTTTCTGCGCACCTCAGCGATGTTCGCGAGATCGAGCCCGCCGCAGCCGAGGATGATGATGCGGTCGCCGGCCTGCCGCACCAGATCCGCCAGCAACGGCAGGCCTTCGATCGCGGTGTCGCGTTGGCCGCTGGTCAGCACGCGGCCGACCTTGCAGCGGATCAGCGCTTCCAGCGCCTCGGCCGGATCGCGCGTCATGTCGAAGGCGCGGTGGCAGGTGACGTTCAGGGAGCCGGCGGCCTCCGTCAGTTCGCCCATGCGCTTCTCGTCGATGGTGCCGTCGGCGTTCAGGCAGCCGAACACCACGCCGGGTACGTCGAGATCGCTGAGTGCTGCGACATCGGCGAGCATCGAGCGGTATTCGGTCTCGCTGTAGAGAAAATCGCCGCCGCGCGGCCGCACCATGACATGGAACGGCACCGTTGCCTGATCCAGCGCGGCACGCACCGTGCCAAGGCTCGGCGTGATGCCGCCTTCGATAAGGCTGGCGCACAGTTCGACCCGGTCGGCGCCGGCCGCCTGCGCGGCGAGCAGGCCATCAATGCCTTCGACACAAATTTCGATCAGGGGCGGGCGGTTTTCCGTGGTCAAGGGGCTATCCAGTTCATGATGTTGCGCAAAGCCCTAGCACCCGGGCGGCTGGCGCGAAAGCGTGAACGGTGCACCGCCATTTGGACCAGGCGACATTTCCCGGCTTGACAGTCCTATAACTCTTTGGTTATGAGTTAACCCATAGCTGACAGGTTATTGATTGATCGTTGGCGTCGCGGCGACAGCCGAAAATCCCATCTACTGAAACCTGGATGCGCTGCCTCCGGGCTCGGCAAAACACGCCCTCGAAAGGAGAAAGACCATGCAAGCGAGAATCAAGAATCCGGTGATGCTGATCCCAGGCGCGCTGCAGGCGCTGCTGGCGCTGGACAAGTCGACGGAGGCGGCCGATGTGCCTTATATCACGCGCAAACTCATCCATCTGCGCGCCAGCCAGATCAACAACTGCGCCCTTTGCGTCGACATGCACGCGCGCGAACTGAAGACGGCCGGCGAGAAGGACGAGCGCATCTTCGCGTTGGCGGCATGGCGCGAGACACCATACTTCACCGATGCCGAACGGGCGGCCCTGGCGCTGGCGGAGGCCGGCACGAGGCTCGCCGACCGCCCGGACGCCGTGCCGGACGATGTCTGGGACGAAGCCACCCGTCACTATGACGAAAAGGCGCTTGCCGTTTTGGTCGTCCAGATCGCCCTGATCAACGCCTTCAACCGGCTGAACGCGACGACCCGCCAGATGGTCGGCACCTGGGGCTGAACACGCCTGGGGCAGGGTGGTTATCAACTACAGCGCATGAAGGCGGGCGGCACATTGCCTTCCCGCCCTCAGGCATAGCCTTGGTGGCTACTGGCGCAATTCCGTATTCTTGGCGCCTTCCTCGACCTGGTCGATGACCAGGAGCTTGACCGGACCATCGCCGATATTGGTGGCCTGATGCCACTGCCCGATCATTTCGATGATGAAATCGCCCGTCTTGTAGGTGTTGCTGTTGCCGGTCTCGACATTGGTGACCTTCAGCGTTCCAGCCTCGACATAGGCGTAGCGCGGGAAAGGGTGCCTGTGCACCGGCAAGGTTGCGCCGACCGCGATGTCATAGGTCGACACCAGCACCTGCACATTCTTCTGCGGCAGCGTGATCGGCTGGCCGGACGCGGTGGTCGTGCGTGATGCTAGGGGTGTCACGACGACAGGCGTGCCGCCGCTGTCGAGCGCCAGAGCGCAATTTGCATAAAGTGTAGCAGCGGCCAAGAGTGCCGAAACCAGGATTTTGCGCATGATTCCTCCCTGAACCGACGCATCTATCGCTCGGCGGACAAGTTCGCGCAAGCACTGCCAAGCACTTGTGGATACTGCCAGATTGGACTTTTTGGAATTGTTGGCCTCAATGCATCAGGATATCGTCGGGCTATTCGGCCGCTCGGATTGCAAGGCCGCTGGCCACCATCGTCGGCCGGTGTTCTTCACATGCATTCCTGATTCAGCGGGAGCGTAATCGCGAATGGAAACCTTAGGGACTTCAGTCTTAGTTGAGCTATTGCTAATATACATTTAGCTTGGGCAATGCCGGGACGATCCAAAAGGACTGACCCGCTATGGCCGGTGCGGCTCGCTTCACCCAAACCGGCGCTCGTAGCTCAAACTGGACAGCGCGGAGGCTCAAATGGCCGGCGACAAGCGCAGGCAGGATGCTATTCACGACCATCAGGTCGAATATTTCGCCTCAGAGAACGGTTTAACGCCGGACCTGGCTTGGGAGTTAATCCTAAAACACGGTAACAGCCGCAAGGCCGTGATTAAAGCTGCGCAGGGTTTGAAAGGTGATGTAAGGCAACACGCGGCCGACAAGCCAGCCACAACCGGCATCTTGAGCGTGTTGGAGAAACCGCACTGGCGCACGGTGCTGACCACCAAGGACGAACAGGGGGCCTTCGATATGGCCAAGGAGATCGGCGGCAAGGTGAAGAAGTGCTAAGCTTCCCACCGTTTCGCAAATTAACCTTGACCGAAGGAGGCAGTGATCTATCGCCAGTCATTACTTGCGTGATTGCTAATATAATGAAACGCTCCGCCCATATTGGGGAATGGGGCGATGGAAGAAAGCCCAGGTAGATTTAGTTGCTTTCTCGAGCCGACAGGCGACTGGACGGTTTGGGATGAAGTCACCGGCGAGCCGGCAAACTTGGGCGGGAAAATACTGATCGGCTGCACCCGGGAGCGCGCCGAGTCTGCTCGCGACGTGCTCACGCGCATTTACAAAAACGGGCTGCACGCGCAACACCGCGACTGGAAGCCGACATTCGTTCGAAGGTGAAGAGGCCGGCAGTCTCTCGGGTTACCTTCTGGCTATCGGGCCTCGTGATCCGCCACCTTCAATCGCTTGATTTGGTCTCGCTGGAACGAAACGCCTTTCGTGTCGATTCCCGGAGGCTGGGCAATTCGCGTACATCTGCCGTGCATAACCGAAAAATCTCCGGTTTTACGAGATTGCTAAGTGTGTGAAAAGATTTGGCTCCCCGGGCCGGATTCGAACCAGCGACCAACCGGTTAACAGCCGGTTGCTCTACCACTGAGCTACCGGGGAACGGAGGCTCTTTGAGCAAGTGGCGCAGCCTATAGCAAACACCTTTCGGCTTTGCAAAGAAGCATTTCGCTTTTTTCCGAGACTTTTTCGCTCAGGCGTTTCTCGCAATCGGCGGCGTGCGCCCTCATATTAGCCGTCTTGGCGACGGGCGCGGAACCGAAAGGGCGGTCGCGGCTTTCGTAAAATGATATTTTCGAGCGACCAGACAAGCGACCACACAGGCAGCCATTGGCGATGACGGCAGCAGACGAAAACCGGATACCGGCACGAAAGATCTCGATTTTCGGGCGCGAGTTCACCATGCCGCAGTCGCGAGGTCTCAGAATCGCGATCGGCATTCTTTTGACCATCGGCGGCATTCTCGGCTTTCTGCCGATTCTCGGCTTCTGGATGGTGCCGATCGGACTGCTAGTGCTTTCCTATGAATTCGCCATGGTGCGCCGCCACCGGCGCCGCTTCGTCGTCTGGTGGGAGCGGCGGCGACGGCCGGATGCAACGACAGGCACCAAGCCGCGCCTTTGACCGCGCCATCCTTCCCTTGCGTTATGCCCTTGTTCGGGTTCCGGATTTTCGCGAATCGGCTTTTTGGTTCGCACGTCTCCCGAGATCCTCGCGGATTTCCTTGAGAACGGCGGCAGCCGAGGCAAGGCGCCGCGCGATCGCGCGGCGAAAGCCTGGCGGTGCCGTCTATGGCCAGGCAATCGATGGCATGGCGCAGCAATGCCTCGCAGCCCGCTCGCGACAGGCCGTCCCAGGCGCTCGTTCCGTCGTTCGGGCTTGCCGGCCGCATGGCGCAGTCCTCCTCGTTTCTCAACGGTGGCCGGGGCGTGGAGTTTCTCCTGACCTCCTGCTATCCTTAACAGTCTGCTAATGTGCGTCATGACCGCTGTGGCCACGACCCTCGATGCGCAGGGATGGGATTCATTCATGAGGAAACCGCGCGGAATGCGTGGTGGCCGCTTGACGCCATTTTCGCCGCAACCTATTGGAACCGGGTGGAACGCCGGGAGCAACGAGGCCTCGTGGCGGAGTGGTTACGCAGAGGACTGCAAATCCTTGCACCCCGGTTCGATTCCGGGCGAGGCCTCCAATACCCGRGCTCCCGCGCGCTCAGCGCCGGAGCCTGACGTTCTCATCGAAATGAACCGCGGTTCTGACGCGGCAAGCAGATTGGTTTGAACATGAGCGCTGATTTTGCCGAGCTTCGCGTCAAGATGGTCGATGGCCAGGTTCGCACCACCGACGTGACCAGCGCSCCGCTGCTGGACGCCATGCTTTCSGTGCCGCGCGAGGCTTTYGTCGGCGMSSGCCARCGCGATCTTGCCTATATCGACGARGACATCCGCATTGCCGACGGYGCCGATGGCGCGCGCTATCTCATGGAAGCCTCGCCTCTGGCCAAGCTGATGCAACTGGCCGAGATCAACCCGACCGATTCGGCGCTCGATGTCGGCTGCGGCAGCGGCTACGCCTCGGCCATCCTGTCGCGGCTGGCGAGGTCCGTCGTCGCGCTCGAAAACGATTCGGCGCTGGCGCAAACCGCAACATCGACCCTTTCCGGCCTTGGCTGCGGCAATGTGACCGTGGTCCAGGGCGCACTGGCGCAGGGGCATGCGGCCAAGGCACCCTATGACGTCATCTTTGTCGGCGGCAGCGTCGAGAAAGTGCCGGCGGCGCTGCTCGATCAGCTTGCCGAGGGCGGCCGCCTGGTCGCAGTCGAAGGGCAGGGCAATTCCGCCGTGGCGCGACTTTTTTTCAAGGGGGGGGGGGTTGTAACCGGGAGACGGGCATTTAATGCGGCAATTAAGCCACTACCCGGATTCGAACGTGAGCATGCTTTCGAATTCTGAATGATTTGGCCTTGCAGCAGAGGCTTTGYCATGGTCGCTTGCATTTGAACAATCGTTGCTGATCCCAGACTGGGGGCACTTTGGGACCGAGCGACAGGGAACATTAAAACACGCCACTCCGGCTACTCCTGTGAGAAGCTGGCGCGGCGCGGTTCCCATGGAAAACGAATGAGGGATATACCCGTGCCGTCTGTGTCCAAGACCCTTTTTGCCGCTGTCCTCGTTTCCGCGACCGCGCTGTCCCCCCTGACCGCCTCGGCGGAAACCATCTCCGGCGCACTCGCCAAGGCCTATCAGTACAATTCCTCGCTCAATTTATCCCGCGCCGGTGTGCGCGTCACCGACGAGGGCGTGGCCATTGCCAAGTCGACCGGGCGCCCAACCATCACCGGAACTGCCGACGCGAATTATGTGAACACGCGCGCCAGCGGTGCCAACAGCAAGACATCATCGGCCAGTGTCGGTATTGTCATCAACCAGAGCCTGTTCGACGGTTTTCAGACCCGGAATAATGTTGCGGCTGCGGAAGCCCAGGTGAAAGCCTCGGTGGAGAGCCTGCGCAACACCGAAGAGAACACCCTGTTCAATGCGGCCACCGCCTAYATGGACGTGATYCGCGACCGGCAGRTSGCYGTGCTGACCGAACAGAACCTGCARTTCCTGACYGAGCAGGCGCGCGCSGCGCGCTCGCGTTTCGAGGTYGGCGAAGGSACGCGCACCGACGTCGCCCAGGCCGACGCGTCGCGCGCCTCGGCGGTCGCCTCGCTCAGTGCCGCCCGCGCGCAGGCATTGGCCAGCGCCGCGACCTATCACCAGGTGGTCGGCGACGAGCCGGGTAAACTCAAGCCGGCTGCGCCATTGGCGAAGCTGTTGCCGTCGAGCCTCGATTCGGCGATTGCCATTGGTTCGGCCGAACATCCGGCCATTCTCTCCACCCAGCATCTGGTCGACGCCGCCGCGTTTTCGGTGAAGTCGGCGGAAGGCGCACTGCTGCCGCAGCTTACCGCCTCGGCCGGCATCTCGGATGACTATCTCAACCGCAATCCGAATGCCGGACAGAACGGCAATTCGACCTCGGCCAATATTGGCGCGACATTGACCATTCCGATCTATTCGGGCGGACGGAAGTCGGCGCTCGTGCGGCAGAACAAGGAATCGTTGGGCGAGGCCCGCATCCAGGTCGATGTCAGCCGCGACCAGGTACGCCAGGCTGTTGCCACGGCATGGTCGCAATATACCGCGGCACAACAGAGCGTCTCGGCCAACAAGCAGGTGATCGACGCGGCGCAACTGGCGCTGAACGGTGTCATCGAAGAGCGCAATGTCGGCCAGCGCACCACGCTGGATGTGCTCAACGCGCAGGCCACCGTCATCACAGCCAAGATCAACATGGCCAATTCCGAACACGATGTGGTGGTGGCGAGCTATGCCATCCTGTCGGCGGTGGGCCGCCTGTCGGTCGACCGGCTTGCCTTGGCGGTGACCAAGTACAAGCCCGAAGAGCACTACAATGCCGTCAAGGACAAGTGGATCGGCCTGCGCACCCCGGACGGCCGCTAGGCCGCCGGTTGGAAGTCTCGTGTCCACGCAGGACGCGATTTTTCGAAACTTCGGCTTCGCGCTCTAATCTGTTGAAATCCCACATGTCCCCAGATTGGGGATTCTCGTGCGGCGATCCGTCGGTTACGCTGTCGCCATGATTCGAATCCGGCTGGTGCCGGCGGCGGAAGACCACAGAGGTCACAAGGGCGGCGGATGTGACGATGGCAACGGCAAGCAGCGCACAGCGCGAACCTTCCATGGAAGAGATACTGGCTTCCATCAGGAGGATCATCGAGGATAGCGACACCGGCCGCAAGCAGCCGGGCGAGGCTGATGAGCTGCGCCAGGACCTGGAGCCATCGCCGAGCGAGGCTCCGGCCGCCGATGTCGATGCGTTTCGCGCCGAGCTACATGCTGCCCCCGAAGTCAGGAACCCGGTTGCGCTCGCGGAAGTCCAGGCGCCTTCGCCAGAGCCCACGCGCCCCGAGCCCGTGCATATGGAATCGCAGACGCGTGCCGATCCAGTGCCTGCCAAGCCGTCGATGACGCTTGCCGAGGTCAGCGCCAGGATCGCCGCCGAGCCGGTGCCCGCCGTCAGGGCCGACGCGGCAATGGTTCCGCAGGCTGGGGCACCGCAGGCCAGCGCGACGAGCGATGCCATCGTTGCCGATTGGCGGCGCGAGATCGCGGCAGTCGGAGAGCAGGCGAAAGCCATACCGGACAGGAGCGTCCGCAGGCCGGCCGCCCAACCCGAGGTGCCCCAGCTCGTGGCGCCCCAGTTCGAGGCGCCAACGAGCGAACCGGTGGTGGAGGCAGCGGTCGAGCGGCCTTCTTCAAGCGAGGCTCCGGCACCCACCGCGCAGGCACGTGCGGCAAATGAAGCGCCCGCGGTCCGCGCCGCAATCCTTTCCGAACATACGGGCAGGCAGGTGGCAGCGGCCTTTGGCGAGCTTTCCGATGCCTTTGCCAGCCGCAGCAAGAAGACATTCGACGAGATGGCCGAAGAGATGCTGCGGCCGATGCTGCAGGACTGGCTGGACAACAATCTGCCGACGCTGGTCGAAAGACTGGTGCGCGAGGAAATCGAGCGCGTCGCGCGCGGCGCCCAGTAAGGCCCACAGCCCATCCCTCTGACAAAGCGCCGCCTCCTTGGCGGCGTTTTTGTTGGCAGGGTCGGCTCGCGACAATCATGGCAAAAAGATTGCCCTTTTAAAGCCATGTACGATTGCTCCCTTTGGCCGATGAACCGACAGTTGACGTATAGCTACCGATTGCGGGCGATGGTTCCGATGC
>NZ_JBFUGJ010000244.1:0-9191 GCF_056402975.1 Mesorhizobium sp. P3_A9
GCCGTCCTTGATGGTGTAGGCGAACACGTCGGTGCCCGAGGCGTTCGGGTTGGCATGGTAGCTGTAGCCGCCATTGGCATCGACCGTCAGCACGCCATAGGTTCCCGTCACCGTGGAGCCGGCGATGCCCGTCCAGGCGATCGAGGCGATGCCGTCGGCGCCGGCCGTATCGGCCGCACCGGTGCCGTGGGTGCTGGTCCCGGTCTCGACATTGCCGGTCACCGTCTCGCCCGACTGTGCGGCGTCCGTATCGGCTTTGGCTGTCGGGACGTCGTTGACGATATCGATGGTGAGCGTGGCGGAGGCTGGGTCGCCGTCGGAATCGACCACCTTGACAGCGAAATCGTCGTGAGTGCCGTTACCCGTGGTGCTGTCGAGCAGCGTGTAGGAATAGGTGTAGCCAGTCGCCGGCGTGCCGGTGATGGTCAGGTCGCCATACTGGCCGTGCACCAGGATGCCGCCGGCCGCGTTGGTCACCTCGATCTGGGTGTTGTCCTTGTCGGTGACATAGAGGTGGCCGATCGTGTCGCTGCCCGTGGTGATCGTGAGCGCGCCCGTCGTCGTTTCGCTGGTGTCGCTGTTGTTGTTGGCGTCGTTGTCGGCAATTTCGCCGGAGCCTGCTGGCAAGCCGTCATGCGGCGGAAGGCCGGCTTCGTTCGCCGCGCTGTGGCCGTTCGCGTCGGGGTTCTGAGGCGTTACGTCGATGGTCGGTATGGAATCCGGCTTCAGATTGATCGTCACCGTCGCCACCGAGGCGTCGCCGTCGCCGTCGACGATCTGGTACTGGAACGTCACGGTTCCTTCCTCGCCGGCAGCCGGCGTGTAGGTGAAGGTGCCGTCATTGTTGTAGGTGACCGTTCCGGCGCCGCCGGTCAGCGAGTTCGCCACATAGGCGACCTTGGTCGGATCGGCGATGTTGACGCCGTCCGCGCCTGGCACGTCGTTGGCGAACACGTTCACCGTCACCGGTGCGTTCTCGGTTGCCTGCGTGCCGATGTCGTTATGTGCAACAGGCACATCGTCCACAATCTGGACCGACAGCGTACCGGGAGCCGAGACATCGCCGTCTGGGTCGGTCACGGTCACTGTCATATTATCGAAAATGGGATCGCTGCCTGCTGGATGTGTCTCGCTGTGCAGCAGCGTGTAGGTGTAGGTCACCTGGCCGGTGCTGGCGTCGTAACCGCTGATGGTCAGCGTGTTGCCRAGCGGCGTGGTGATGTTGATCGGCGTCGACGCGCTGTCGGCAAGGGCAGCGCCCGAAATCACCTGGCCGGCAATCGTCAGCGAGCCGACACCGTCGGGCGAGGCGATGGTGAAGGTGCCGGTGTTGATCTCGGACTGGTCGCTGTTGGGGGCGGGATTCTGCGCCTCGCCGGAGCCTTCCGACCCCGAGCTTGCCGGCAGGCCCTTTTCATTGACCGTGGTGTCGCCGCCATCGACGGAAGGTGTCAAGTCGATGATCGACGGCGTTGAGTCGGGCAGGAGACTCGGAAACAGTTCACGATGTTCCGGCTGGCCGAACGCCAGATCCGTCGGCGGCAACAGTGCCGAAAGGCCGAACCCATCGCCAATGCCGCCGGGGGGAACTGAGAAGTCTCCGCCCGCACTCGAGGTTGAACCGCCTGGGCCCGCAGATATCGATCCGTCGGCGCCAAAGGCGACATCGACATGGCTTGCTTCCAACGCCGCGATCAAGGCTACGCGCGGCACTTCGACGTCGCCGATGAGGAAGGTCGGCACGTTCAGTGCGCCGTCCTTGATGACGATCACCGAACCGTCGGCCTGTTCGAGCACGAGGTTGTGGCCGTCGACTTTGATGTTGTCGATCGAGACATTGGCGGGAAGCTTCACCACATTGCTGGCGTCGGCCACATATTCGTGTGGTGCCGCTGCCGCCGGGGCCTTCGCCTCCGCGGGTGCTTCCGGCTTGACGGGCGTGCCGTTGCCGACATCGACAGGAACCGGTTCGGCGGCTGCCGGGGCGGCCTTTTGTGCCGGGGTTGCCTCCGCGACCTGGATCTGCGCCTGCGACGGCAGTCCGCTGTGTTCAGAGTGCTCRTCCCAAGAATKMGAGACGGTGTCCAAWTCGTTACTGTTYGTCATRGCCAAACCCCTYCRGCATTTCCCGGAAAGAGACAGTGGCCACCTCTACTTTGCAACTATCATGCAATCCATTTCATATATTCTGGTATGCTGGCTTCGGCATTTTTTACGCGTGGTAAACTCAAACCATATAACCGGATATACATGGGCTGGTATGCGATCTATCTGATAGGGGTCGGCACTGGTCACTTGGTAAACAGAAGTATAAATTCGTATAAAATTTTACACAAAATAGGGATTATCAAGTACAGGAAACTTATCCACCTTCCTTTCCARTAATTTGAGRCRRAATYGGTAGCGTCCACAGTCAAAGGTGGGCGTTATGACAAAAGAAAAATCTGCCCAAGGGGCAATCGGGCTCAAAGCGCTGCTACTGCTGGTCGGCATCATGAGCCTGCCGCAGCCGTCGTCCGCGAGCAATTTCCCGGCGCTTGTCGATCCTGCCGATGCGCTGCTGGCGAAGGTCGAAACGCCTTCCATCCTCGGTGGCGTTTCGCTCATGCGGCCGCAGCCCTGGCAGCCTGCCCCGGCCTACAGGATCGGCATGGTTCTCGCCAGCTATGGTCCTGCCGCCGTCGATCAGGAAAACGATTCTTCGACGACGCAGAACAATGCCGGGATCGATCCCATCCAGACCGCGGCGATCATTCCCGGCGTGTTCGGATCGGTCGCGCTGTCCATGCATAATTTTCCGGTTTCGGCACGTTGGGCGCCGGTCTACAGGGCAATCGTCGACTGTTCCACGGGCAGTGCGTGCGATGGCAAGAACAGCCTCTTTGTCGCGATCGTCAATGCTGCCAAGGACAAGCGGTTTATCGACAAGCTGTCCTTCATCAACTCAAGCATAAATCACGCGATCGCCTACAAGAAGGACAGCGTGGTTTACGGCAAGCTCGACTATTGGGCCAAGCCCACTGAAATTCTCGAGCATCGGGCGGGTGACTGCGAGGATTTCGCCATTCTCAAGATGGCGGCGCTGCTGCGTGCCGGTATTCCGGCGCAGAGCATGTCGCTCGTCGTCCTGCAGGATCGCAAGCGTGGCTTCTTTCATGCCGTTCTGTCTGTCAGCACCGGCAGCGGTGTGTTCATCCTGGACAGCCTGAGCAACGTGGTCTCGCGCGACAGCGATCTCCCCGACTACGTACCATTGTACTCGTTCAGCACCGACCGCGCGTGGATCCACGGCACCAGGCCCGGCGCGGCGCAAGTTGCCGATATCAAAGGCGGTCTTGCAACGGTCGCGCCCGGCGAGGGCTTGCAGCCATAGCGTTCCCAAGACAAGCGACGCAGCCGGTTCGGGCCCCGGCCGTGCCGAAGCGCGTTGCGTCGAAACGGATCCATGCCCGGCGCTTCAGGTCCTGTTTTTATGCATGTCGTCTTCGCCTTTTGGGCGACATGCGTTAGCCGCCGAAAACGAAGGCCATCAGCAGCTCCGGCTCGATCACCGGCGCTCGCACTGCGTTCAATTGCCCCCGGTAGCGGCGGTCGCCTGCGCCGATGACGAAACCGGTGGCGACCGGTGTTTCGCCATTGGCGTCGAGCCGCGAGAATATGTCAGCGACATTGAGGTCCAGAGCAAGCTTCAGGTCGTGGCGCGCATCTTCGTTTGGCGCCACCGGCAATTGGCGCCTGACCAGTTGCTGGAACGGCGCGTTGAAGGTCAGGATCCTCTTCGACGATGAGAGTGCAAAAGCTGGTGACGGACAGGCGACCAGAATGGCGTTGATCGTCTTGATCGACGCAAGCCTTCGCAAGGTCTGGTTTTCATCGGCCAATCCGCGCATGCAGGCCACCCGGATTGCCGACGTCAGGTTTCCKGTGTTGGCATGGCTCTCGGCGATCTCKTCGATCAGCATGCCGATCGTGCATTTGCGGYTTTCGGCCATCTGCTTCAGCGAGGTCCAGAACGCCCGCTCCAGACGAATGCCGCGTCGTGTGCCGCCACGCGCCACAACCCGGAATTCCAGCCCGAAATCCTCCGTCGCCATGGGCGGAAGCAGCCGTTCGCGACCGGCAGGAGGGGAGRTGGCGCTATCGCTCACTCATTGCCTCCTCACGYGCCTTGTTGATCGGCTTCATMAGRTAGGTGAGGATSGTYTTGCGGCCRGTCTTGATGTCGACCGAACAGATCATGCCGGGGATGATCGAATAGGTCTTGCCGTCCCGCGTCAGCGTCGACCTCTCGGTTGCGACGCGCACCTGGTAGTAGGGTTCTCCCGTCTTCTGGTCGACCAGGCTGTCGGCGGTGATGTTGGAGACCTTGCCCTCGATGCCGCCGAAGATCGAGAAATCATAGGCGGTGACCTTGATCAGCGCGTCCTGGCCCGGCCGGATGAAGGCGACATCYCGTGGTGAAACCCGCGCTTCGACCAGCAAGGTCTCGGAAGTCGGCACGATGCCGGCCACGACCGCGCCGGGCTGCACGAACGCGCCGACCGTGTTGATATCAAGCGTGTTKACGATMCCGTCGACAGGCGAGCGGATGTCGGTGCGCGCCACTTTGTCGGTGGCGCCGCGTATCGTCTCGTCCACCACCGAGAGGTCGGCCAGCGCCTGCGTCAGATCGCCGAGGGCCTCCTGTTGCAGCTGCAGGCCAAGTTCATCGACCTGAAGCCGGGCTTCCGTGATGGCCGACTTGGCTTTCTTGATGGTTTCTCCAGCGAGCGTCAGCTGACCGTTGAGCTCGGTCATCTCGCGCTCGACGCGGAGCTGCTCGGTACGCGCCATCAGGCCTTTCTTGACCATCGATTCAATCAGCTTTGCCTCCTGGTCGCTGACGGCCAGATTCTGTGTGAGGCGGTCGGCATTGGCGGTCGCTTCGTCCAGTTCCTTCTCCCGTTGGTCGAGGCGCGACTTGAGAACCGACAGCTTGACCTGGAAGTTGTCGCGGCGCGCGACGAGCAGCTTCTGCTCGTTGTCGCAGATCTCCGGGGCGACCTTCTGGATTTCGGACGGGCACGGAAATGAGCCTTCGAGATTGCCGGCCTGTTCGAAGGTGAGCCGGGCGATGCGGGTCTGCAGAGCCCGCGCCTTGGCTTGCTGCTCGCCAAGACTTGAGGTGTTGAACGTATTGTCGAGGCGGATGATGAGGTCGTTCTTCTTGACGATCTGCCCGATCGTCACGGCAATTTCCTGAACGACGCCCGGCTCGCTGGCCTGGATAATCTGGGTCTTCGATGCGGGTATGATCTTGCCGTCGCCGCGCGCGATTTCATCGACCTCGGCATAGGAGGCCCAGGCGACGGAAGACACAAAGAGTGCCCCGATGATGAATAAGGACGCCGACRCGAAGAGCGGCGGCCGGTCTTCCCTTGCAAGCATGTCCTACAACCCCAACGCATTGAATGCGTTCAATAAGTCTGTTTTTCAGGCGTTTGTTTTCTGCAGCGCCTGTATCACTTGATCCTTTGGTCCAWCGGCAACGATCCTGCCTTGCTCGATGACGATAAGACGGTCGGCCAGCTCGAGCATGCTGAAGCGGTGCGTCGAAATGATCAGCGTCGTGCTCCGGTCGAAAGCCACTTTGAGCTGCTTGATCAGCTGGCGCTCCGAAGCCAGGTCCATCGAGCCCGACGGCTCGTCCAGGAAAACGATTTTCGGTTTGGTCAGCAGCAGACGGGCAATCGCCATGGTCTGCCGCTGGCCGCCCGAGAGATTGGTGCCGCGCTCACCGACATTCATGTCGTAGCCACGCGGGTGACGGGAGACGAAATCGTCGACGCCGGCGGCTTTGGCCGCTGCGACGATCTGCTCATCGGTAGCCTCCGGACAAGCCATCAGGAGGTTTTCCTTGATGGTGCCCGAAAACAGATCATTGGCTTGCGCAACGATGCCGACCGCGGCGCGAACCTCCGATGGGTGGTATTGGCGGATGTCGATCCCGTCCAGCAGCAACTCGCCTGATGTCGGCAGGAAGAGCCTGCCGATCAGCCGGCCCATGGTTGTCTTTCCCGAGCCTATGCGACCGATGATACCGATCCGCTCACCGGGCTTCACCGAGAAATTCAGACCGGTCAGGACCTCATTCTCGGAGCCCGGATAGACGAAGCCGACATTCCTGAACGCCATGGCACCATTGCGAATGGGCCGGTTGACGAAACCCACCGTATCCGGGCGATCCTCCGGCTGCGCCATGATCGAGTTCACCATGCGCAAGGAGAGCATGGCCTGGCGAAGTCTGGACAGAGTAATGGCGATCTGGCCGAGCGGGGCCACCGACCGGCCCGCCAGCATGACGGTGCCGATGATGGCTCCGGTGGAGACATGTCCTTCCGAGAAGGCATAGGCACCGGCCACGATCAGGGCAACGGTGACCAGCTGCTGGATGGCCTGCGTTGTATTGCCGGCGGCCGCCGAAAGCTGCTTTATCTTCTCGGACGTGTTGGACGCGTTCTTGGAATGCTCTGCCCATTTTCGCAACAGATACGCCTCGGCGCGCAGCGACTTGATCGTCTCCAGCGTGGAGATGGATTCGACCAGCAGGGCCTGCCGTTGCGAGGCCTCGTTCATCGAGGCCGCGACACGCTTCCCGATGCGCCGCTGCGTGATCAGCCCAACGATCACGGACGCGACGAAGGCCAGCGCCGGTATGATKACCAGCCAGCCGCCTATCGCATAGATGACCACCAGAAAAACGAACACGAAGGCCGTGTCGATGAACACGCTGATGGTGTTCGACGTGAAGAATTCGCGCACGAACTCATACTGCGTCACCCGATTTGCGTATTCGCCCGTCGAGCCTGGCCGTGCCGACAGGGACGAGTTCAGCACTTTCTCGAACAGCAAATAGGAAATGCGCAGATCGGCCTTGCGCCCGGCATAGTCGATGAGCGACGCCCTGGCGGTCTTCAAAAGCAGGTCGAACAGGATGACCGCGCCGATGCCGATCGACAGCACCCAGAGCGTCGATATTGCCTTGTTCGGCAGGATCCTGTCGTAGACGTTCATGGTGAAGATCGGCGAGGCGATGGCCAGGAGGTTGATGAACAATGCCGACAGGATGACCTTCGAATAGGTACGCCAGAACGGACCCATCGTTCCCGTCAGCCAATGTCGCCGCTCGATCTTCGGCGCCGAACCGACGTTCATCCCTTCGGCAGCGTTGGCATAGGTTATCGAGAAGGAAACGCCGCCGCTGATGTAGCTGGTGGCCAGCTCGGATCTCGTAATGGTTACGCGGCCGTCTTCCTGGGGAGCGGTGGTGAATGCGCCGTCCTCGGTTTCGGCCAGCAGGGCAACCGGCAATTGGCTGACGCGAAACACGATAGCGGGGAGGTCGATGCGYCCSCGAAGAAAMTCRCGATGGCTGAACTCGGTGATTTCAAGGCCGATGCGTTCGGCAATATGCCGGATGGCRTCGATGTCGATGCGCGTGTCCGACAGCGGCACGCCGGCGAACAGCACCGTTTGCGCGCTCGGCCTGCCGAGATAGCCGGCAACGGCCGAGAAGCAGGCCTTGAACGCCTCCTTCGGGGAGAGGATGTTGGGTTGCTGGTTCACGATCCGCCCATAGGGACTTTCGATCGATCCTTACCTCAGCCTACTTTTTCCTGACCGGTGCCAGGATATCGAACGGCAAGTCGTTCTTCTGTTCCGACGGCGTCCGCGCATAGGTTTCGGTGTCGGCGTTTTCCGGTGCCGCGAACTCGGTCCGTGCGTAAGCCGCGGCCTGCTTTGGCGGGCGGATGTCCATCGTTTTCAGCAACTGCCCCGTGGCTGCCAGAAGCCGATACTGGGCAAAGAGAGAGGCGTAGGATGCGGTGTCGGCCAGCGTTGCCGTGTTGAACCGCGTATTCTGCGCATCCAGCACATCGAGCAGCGAGCGCTGCCCGACTTTGAATTGCTCGCGATAGGACGCAACCAGCTTCTCGCTGGACGCGGCTTGCAGCTTCAGGGTCTTTGCCAGGTCGGCTTGCCGGAAGCGGCGATCCCATGACGTGCGAACGGCTTCTTCGATYTCCCGCAGSACCTGATGCWGGGCAAGSCGCTGCTCGCTGGTGCGGCGGATYTGYTCYTGCTCGTTGGCCTTGTCGATGCCGCCSCGRTAMAGGTTCCASCGCAGCACCAGGCGTGCTTGCAGGTCGGACGTGTCTCCATTGTCGCCGTCGATGTCGTACCCAGCCCGAGCGACGCCTTCGGCGACGATCGAGGGGCCGTATTTCGCGCGGGCCGCGTCCACCAGCGAGGCCGCCGCTGCGATATCGCTGTTGGCCATATGGACGCGCGGATTGCTCTCCCGCGCAAGGCCGATCGCATCGTCCAGAGACCTTGGCAGCGCGCCGGAAACATCGCCCGGCCTCGATGCATTCGTGAGCGGCTTCCCGACGGTCTTGAAGAACCGTATCCTTGAAGCCTCCAGCTCCTCCGAGGCTTCCTGCATGCGGGCCTTGGCCGCGAACAGGCGCTCTTCGGCCTGTTGCCGGTCGGCCTCGTTCAACCCGCCGCCGGCAATGCCTTCCTGGATGTCGTGGAGAATCCCTTGATGAAAGCCCAGGTTCTTCTTTGCCTCTGACACGATCGAAGCCTGAAGCATGTATTCGAGGTAGTCCTGGACGACCGAGAGCCCGATGAACTCTGACCGCTCCAGGACACGAAATGATGCGCCGTCGACGCGTGAGGCCTGGCGGTTCAATTCGGCCCGCCTTGCGCCGCTGTCATATACGGTCTGTGAAATCGTCAGATCGGTTTCCGCCGGATAAAGCGCGTCGTGCTCTATGTCGAGCGCACGTCGCGACGAGTTGTCGAGGCGGCGAGCCCCYGCYGACGCTTCCAGGTCGACGCTGGGSAGATARAGCCCYTTSGCCTGSCGCAACTCGAAYTCGATTGCTTCGCGATTTTCTATGGCCTGGCCGATCTCGGGATTGGATTCGACGGCAACCGCCATTGCTTCCTGGAGTGTAAGTGCGCTCGCATTTGCGCAGGTCAGCATCGTAGCTGCCATCAAAAGACCAAGGCGCTTGCCCATAGTCGAGATGCTTGTCGTATTCATTTAACCCGCCCCAACGTTTCCCCCACGCCCTTTTCGAGCGCTGAACCAAGCCTGAGCCCGTCTCAGGGGACTATCCAACAATTTCAAGAAATATGTG
>NZ_JBFUGJ010000245.1:0-9189 GCF_056402975.1 Mesorhizobium sp. P3_A9
GGGTCGGCCAGTTGCTGGTGCAATGGGCACGTCATCTCGGCGCGACGGTGATCGCCACTGTCTCGAGCGATGATAAAGCCCGGATCGTGGAACGGCTCGGCGCCCATCACGTCATCGTCTACTCCAGAGAGAATTTCGCAGAGGCCGTCATGCATCTGACCGGCGGCAAGGGCGCGGATGTGGCCTATGACGCCGTCGGCAATGACACGTTTGGCGGGTCGCTGGCGGCTTTGGGCGTTCGTGGCCATCTCGTCAGTTTTGGCCAAGCTTCAGGACCTGTGGGGAATTGGGACATTGGCAGGTTCTCTTCGAAGTCGATCACCATTTCCCGCCCGAACTACGCTCACTACACGGACAGTCCTGAGAAGCTGGGGCCTCACGTAAACCGGTTTTTCGCCGCTTTGCGCCAAGGTGTGATCAAGATCGGCGCGCCCAGGCAATATGATCTGGCGCGGGCTGCCGACGCTCATCGCGACCTCGAGGCTAGGAGGACAACCGGGGCACTTGTGCTGAGGGTGTGATAGTACTGCTCCCGGTGCCTTCTGCAGGCGCTCTCAAGGTCCGCTTTTGACGAACGTCGAATTGGGCTTTGACGACCGATATGAGGCGCAAAGCCGCCATTCTTTTCAGGATTGAGAGTAGGCGTCAGCTTGGAGACAGCGCAAGTAAGTGAACAACGCGACCGGCGGCACTCGTCAGAGATGCCGTCGCCGCGCGCGCAGCAATTGGCGATAGCCGCGCTCGACCATCCTCAGCCCATCGCGCACGAGGCGATACGTCTGGTAGCGAAAAGTGGAGTCATGCCAGTCGGCGGCGCTGACCAGCCGCGAACCGAACAGGGCGGTCGCGACTTCAAAATGGGATGCCTGCTGGGCGCGGCCATCAAGGCATCGCAGCATGTGGCCTAGGCGCCGGCGCTGGGCCGTGGTCAAGCGGGCGTCAGGAAGATGTTGCCTATAGATAGAGCGGATGAACCGCTCGATCGCTTGGAGCCGGTCGTGCGCCATGTCGTCGAGCGGGATGATGGCGGCAAGTGGTTCGCCTGGCTTCGCGTCGCCGAGAAGCGCCAGTTGCGTTCCGCCCGGCGAAGAGCGCACGTGAAGGCCGACTTCATCACGCTGGCCTGCGGCCAGCGGAACGTCGAGGGCGCTGAACTCCCGCGCTCGCAGATCCGGCGGAACTTCGACGAGGTTCACAACCCCAGGGTCGATCTGAGGCGCCCAATAGACGGGCTGCTCGACTGCGGATTGGTCAGGCCTGGCGGCGAAACTGCAACCCCCAGCGCTTGCGTAATGCGCGCATCGCCTCATCGGAGCGAGAGGCGGCGAAGTCCTGCTGATACTGGGGATTGCGTCGCAGGAACTCCCAGGCAATCGCATCGGCGGCGGCGGCTTTGACGAATGCATATGCTTGTGGGTCACGCCACTGCGATGTATCCGGCTTCATCCGCATCCTTCCCTTGTCACGGATTTGATAAGGGGACGCGGCGTTGAGCGAAATCCTTGGATTCCGTCATTGACGAATGGACGAGGAGATATCCCGGCGACGAAAGATCAGGCCGGGCTTTTGTGATGTCTACTGGCTTGCGCCTTGCAGTGTCTTGAATGTGTCCGTCCAGGCGCGATAGGCCTCATCATTGCCCTGGCTCCATTCGCTGAAGGCGCGCCAGGCGGCGAACGATGATGCAGGCTGCTCGAACAGCGAGCCGATCGAGTGATCGCCTGCGGGCCAGCCGGTAGGCTCGTCGCTTATCGTTTCATGCGTGAGGCGCCGCAGATCGGCCAACGCAGAGCGGATGTGCGGCAGCGGAAATTCGCAAAGGTCGGTGTTGTCATTCGCTTCCCGAACGACGACCGCAAGCTTGGCGATCACGCCCGCCAAGGATTGAGCAGGTGTCGCCGCAATCTCGGCCAATAGGGCGTCAGCCTTTTCAGCGTCATCCTGCTCTTCCTCGAGGAAATCAGGCCAGTGGCGGTCGGCGCGAACCCTCTCCCCGCGCCCAATCATTTCGCCGACAGGCATGAGCGCGCCGCACTCCAGGACCCCCTCCTCAGCCTGCTGCTGCCGAACGCACGAGGCCAGCATCGCAACGTGAACGTCAATCCAGGCAAGGGATAGGAGAAGTGCTGGATCGGCCGACGGCTGGTTTTCGCCAATTGATGGGTATTGTGAAGCTGCCTTATCTCCACTCACCGGCGCCTCCCGTTCTCACCCGTGACGAAAGGACAATTGGTAGCTATCGTCAGAATCAATGAAGATCCTGAGCTATCAACGTCGTCGCGTAGTGGGGCCGAGCGAGGCTATTTCGCCAGACCTCATCAATGACTTCCGTTGGGTGGCATACTAAAAGCGGCTTTTTTGACCTATGTCAACCAAAAAGAACGATATTGAGAGTGATGCGATCTCTGTTCAGCAGTGTCGTGCTGCACGAGCCATGCTCGGATGGAGTCAGGGCGACCTAGCCGAGGCAGCGGCTGTTTCCAGAACTACGATAGTAGACTTCGAGAGGAGTATTCGTATTCCGCACCGAAACAATCTAGCTGCGATCCGCCGTGCGTTTGAGACAGCGGGAATCGAATTCCTTGCGGAAAATGGCGGCGGCGCGGGCTTACGATTTGCGCGACGGTCTGATCAGACCTAGAGAACTCTCGCCCGGCGCGATTGCCAGGCGAGAGGATCTTCATTCATTCGCCGTTGCGGCGGTTGGGGCGGGACCAGATGAGGCTGTGGCCCTCGCCTTCCTCGTCGGCGAAGAGGTTGGCGTAGATCGGAGCGGTGAAGCTCGGATCGTCCAGCTTGAGCCCAAGATAGTCGCGGCCTTCGTTGGAGCGCTTGGACCAGGCGGCGCCGATTTCGGCCTTGCCGACYACCACGCGGTGGCTTGGAGCGTTTTCGCCGCTGGCCCGGGTGTCGGGGACGATGCGTACGCCCTTGGCCTGGACGCTGAGGGTGACAATCTCGCCGGTGAACTCGTTCGCATTTGTCTTCTTGAAAGTGCCGATGGTAGCCATTTTCAGTCTCCGTTCTTCGTTTCCGAGCCCGCACCATGCGACCTCGATGGCGATCGCGAGGCCGAAGGCGACCGCCGCCGCATCGCTTGCGACCGAAGCAAAGCGGAGGATGGCGCAGGCGCGCGTTTCTTGGTTCCGCGAGGAATGGGCTTTGCCCAGGGGAAGAAACGCGCGACGCGCCATTGCGGCATAGGCGATCGAGGCTTCAGCCGTCCTTCGGCCAGATCAGCCCGTTCGAGAGGTCGTTGGTGCGCTCGGCGAAATGAAGGGGAGGCAACGGCGGCATCGGTGGCTCAGAGACAAACCGAATTGGTTCGCCARGACGTCAGCCTACAATAGCTAGCTCAGCATCAAAGCCTTTGCCCACCCGGTTCCAGCTGCATGCGGTGGCGTACAGCGAATGTCTCATTTGCTCCGTTCGCGTGATTGGAAGCAGCGTGTCGTGTCTAAAGCGGCGGCCCAGCAGTTGGTCCATACCCACTTGACTCCCATTCTCTTATCATAGAACAAATAGAGAACCTGCTTACATACGCTTTTTTGGAGATCAACGATCATCTTGCGGCCGGAGCCCGCCATCGACGCCTTGCGCGCGCGGATCGAGAAGATCGAAGGCCGGAGCCGGCGCGCCAGATCGGTGCTTCCTTTCGGGATCGCCGAACTGGATTCGCGCCTTCCGGGCGGCGGACTGGCGCTCGGCGCGCTGCATGAAATCGCGGGCGGCGGCAACGGCGCCATCGATGGCGCGGCCGCCGCGCTATTCGCCGGCGGCGTCGCGGCGCGCACAAGAGGCAAAGTCTTATGGTGCATCACCCGTCCCGACCTGTTTGCACCGGCGCTGGAGCAGGCCGGCCTGAAACCGGACCGCGTCATCTATGTCGAGGCCGGCGACGACAAGACAATTCTCGCTTGCATGGAAGAAGGCATCCGGCATGGCGGGTTGGGCGCGGTCGTCGGTGAAGTCGCGCGCCTGACGATGACGGCCTCGCGGCGGCTCCAGCTCGCCGCCGAAGAGGCCCATACGATCGGCATCGCGCTGCGAAGATGGCGGCGGCAGACGGAGGCGGTCGATTTCGGCCAGCCGACCGCCGCGATGACGCGCTGGCGCATCTCGGTCCTGCCCTCGGCGTCGCTGCCGGTGCCAGGCGTCGGCCGGCACCGATGGCTGGTCGAGTTGATCCGCGCCCGCGCGGGCGAGAGTGCCGATTTCGAATTGGAGGCGTGCGATGGCACGGGTCGTCTCGCTGTTCCTGCCGACTTGGCCCACCGACCGGGTGCGGCGGAAGGCCGGCGACGCCGCGCCGCCGGCTGACGCCCCGCTCGTCCTGATCGGCCGCGACAAGAACAGGCTTGTCGTGCTTGCAGCCGACGCCGCGGCACTCGCGGCCGGCCTGCGTCCCGGCATGCCCGTGACGAAGGCGCAGGTGCTGGTGCCGGGCCTTTCGATCCAAGACGCCGACCCGCAAGCGGATGCCGAGGCGCTTGAGCGGCTCGCCGTCTGGATGCTTCGTTTTGCACCGATCGTGGCGCCCGATCCGCCCGACGGGATCGTCATCGACACGACAGGCGCCGACCATCTTCATGGCGGCGAGGCCGCCATGCTCGAGGGCATGGTCGGGCGTCTGGCGATGTCGGGCATTGTCGCCCGCGCGGCGATCTCCTACAGCTGGGGCTCCGCGCATGCGTTGGCCCGGTTTGGCGGCCAGCCGATCCTCATCGCACCGGCCGGCCACAGCCAATCCATTGTCGAACCGCTCGTGCTCGAGGCGCTGCGGCTCGCGCCTTCGACGGCGACCGAGCTGCGCATGCTTGGCTTTCAACGGATCGGCGATCTCCTGGAACAGCCACGCGCGCCGCTCGCCCTGCGCTTCGGGCCGGAGATCGGCCGCCGTATCGATCAGGCCCTTGGCAACATCGCGGAACCGATCAACCAGGTTCGACCGCCGGACATCGTCGAAGTCCGCCGTGCCTTCGCCGAACCGATCGGCGCGGCCGAGACAATTGCGCGCTACATCGGCAAGCTCGTGGTCCAGCTCTGCGAACTGATGGAACGGCGCGGCCTCGGCGCGCGCCGTCTCGATCTCATCTGCCAGCGCGTCGACAGCCAGGCCCAAGCTATCCGTGTCGGCATGGCAAAGCCCGTCCGCGAGCCCAAACGGCTGACCCGGCTGCTTTGCGACAAGATCGAGACCATCGCGCCCGGCTTCGGCATCGAGACGATGATTTTGGCGGCGACTTTGGCCGAGCCCCTGGAGCGCAGTCAGGTCGAGAGCTCCTTCGTCGAGGAGAGCGTGCCCGATATATCCGACCTCATCGATACGCTAATGAACCGCGTCGGCGAACGCGCGGTCTACCGGCTTGCACCCGTTGCCAGCGACGTGCCGGAGCGTTCGGTCGGCAAGATCGCGGCGATGGCCGCCGATACCTGCGCGGGCTGGCCAGGCCATTGGCCACGGCCATCGCGCTTGCTGGCGCAACCCGATCCGGTCGAGACGGTGGCGCTGTTGCCCGATCATCCGCCGGTGTCCTTCACCTGGCGCGGGGTGCGCCGGCGCGTGAAGCGCGCAGACGGTCCGGAGCGGGTCTTCGGCGAATGGTGGAAGCGCGACGCCGAGCTGGTGGCGGTGCGCGATTATTTCCGGGTCGAGGACGAAGCCGGCGAGCGCTATTGGCTCTACCGCGCCGGCGACGGCGAGGATGCGGCGACGGGCTCGCACCGCTGGTTCCTGCATGGGGTGTTCGGATGAGCGACGTCCGTTATGCCGAACTGCAGGTCACCTCGCATTTCAGCTTCCTGCGCGGCGCGTCCTCTGCCGAAGAACTGTTTTCGCAGGCCGCTCTCCAAGGCATCGAGGCACTAGCCGTCGTCGATCGCAACAGTCTCGCCGGCATCGTTCGCGCCCATGAGGCCGCCAGAACGACGGGCGTGCGCCTCATCGTCGGCTGCCGGCTTGACCTCAATGACGGCATGTCGCTGCTGGTCTACCCGACGGACCGCGACGCCTATTCCCGCCTGTGCCGGCTGCTCTCGCTCGGCAAGGGACGCGCCGGAAAGGCGAAATGCCATCTGGAGTGGAGCGATGTCGTCGCCTACGGCGAAGGCCTCATCGCCGTGCTTCTGCCAGATCTGGCCGATGAAACCCTGGCGCTGCGCCTGCGGCATCTGCGCGAGACATTCGGTGATCGGGCCTACATGGCGCTGACGCTCAGGCGCCGGCCCAACGACCAGCTTCGCATTCACGACCTGGCAGCGC
This sequence comes from Mesorhizobium sp. P3_A9, assembly GCF_056402975.1. NCBI lineage: Bacteria > Pseudomonadati > Pseudomonadota > Alphaproteobacteria > Hyphomicrobiales > Phyllobacteriaceae > Mesorhizobium > Mesorhizobium sp. P3_A9. The sequence goes on from NZ_JBFUGJ010000245.1 coordinate 6,263, forward strand.
TTGCCCTCAAGATGGGGGTGCCGGACGTCGTCACCAACGACGTGCTCTTCCACGAGCCAGGACGTCGCATCCTCCAGGACGTTGTCACCGCAATCCGCCACAACATCACCATCGACGCGCTCGGCGAGCGCCGCGAGCGGCATGCCGACCGTTACCTCAAACCACCGCAGGAGATGCACCGGCTTTTCGCGCGCTATCCGGATGCCCTGGCACGCACAATCGAGATCACCGACCGCTGCCGGTTTTCCCTGGATGAGCTCGCCTACCAATACCCAGAGGAGCGCGATGACCCGTCGCTGACACCGCAGCAGGCGCTCGACAAGCTGACCTGGCAGGGCGCCGCCGCGCGCTACCCCGAGGGCGTGCCGGACAGCGTCGTCGCGTCGCTGCGCCACGAGCTGCGGTTGATCGAGAAGCTCGACTATGCGCCCTACTTCCTGACCGTGAATGCGATCGTGCGCTTCGCGCGGTCGAAGGACATCCTGTGCCAGGGTCGCGGCTCGGCCGCCAATTCGGCGGTCTGCTATGTGCTCGGCATCACCTCGATCGATCCTGGCCGCAACGACCTTTTGTTCGAGCGTTTCGTCTCCGAGGAGCGCCGCGAGCCGCCCGACATCGACGTCGATTTCGAGCACGAGCGACGCGAGATCGTCATGCAGTGGGTGTTCGACACCTATGGACGCGACCACGCAGCCTTGTGCTCAACAGTGGTCCGCTACCGCACCAAGGGAGCGCTTCGCGATGTTGGCAAGGCGCTCGGCCTGCCGGAGGATCTCATCCGCACTCTGTCCGGTCAGGTCTGGGGCTGGTCCGAGGAGGGCGTCGAGGACCGTCATGTCGAGGATCTCAACCTCAACCTCGCCGACCGCCGCCTGCGGCTGACGCTCGACCTCGCCCGCCAGTTGATGGGCGCCCCGCGCCATCTCAGCCAGCACCCCGGCGGCTTCGTGCTCACCCATGACCGTCTCGACGACTTGGTGCCGATCGAACCGGCCAGCATGAAAGACCGCCAGGTGATCGAATGGGACAAGGACGATATCGACGCACTCAAATTCATGAAAGTCGACGTGCTGGCGCTCGGCATGCTGACCTGCATGAAGAAGGGCCTCGATCTTCTCGCTGACTGCAAGGACATCCGGCTCGACCTTGCGACCATCCCGGCCGAAGATCCGCGCACCTACGCCATGATCCGGAAGGCCGATACGCTCGGCACCTTCCAGATCGAGAGCCGGGCGCAGATGTCGATGCTTCCGCGGCTGAAGCCGAGGACCTTTTACGATCTCGTGGTGCAGGTCGCGATCGTGCGCCCCGGTCCGATCCAGGGCGACATGGTCCATCCCTATCTGCGCCGCCGCGAAGGGCTGGAGCCGGTGCATTACCCGAAGCCGGAGCTCGAAAAAGTGCTCGGCAAGACGCTGGGCGTGCCGCTGTTCCAGGAACAGGCGATGCGCGTCGCCATCGAATGCGCCGGCTTCACGCCGGGCGAAGCCGACATGCTTCGCAAGTCGATGGCCACTTTCAAATTCACCGGCGGCGTGTCGTCATTCAAGATGAAGCTGATCGAGGGCATGGTGGACAATGGATACGAGCGGGCCTTCGCCGAGCAGACCTTCAAGCAGCTCGAAGGGTTCGGCTCCTACGGCTTCCCCGAAAGCCACGCCGCGTCCTTCGCGCTGATCGCCTATGCCTCGGCTTGGCTCAAATGCTGGCACCCGGACGTGTTCTGCGCGGCGCTGCTGAACAGCCAGCCGATGGGCTTCTACGCGCCGGCACAGATCGTGCGCGACGCGGCCGCGCACGGGATCGATATCCGGCCGGCCTGCGTCAACGCCTCGCGATGGGACTGCACGCTTGAGCCCGTCGCCGACGATAGCCGCTTCGCCGTCCGGCTCGGATTGCGCATGGTGCGTGGTCTGGCCAACGCCTATGCAAGCATGATCGTCGCCACGCGCGCCGATCAGCCTTTTGGCTCCGTCGATGATCTCTGGCGGCGCGCCGGCGTGCCGCAGGCTGCACTTGTCCAGCTAGCCGAAGCCGACGCGTTCCGGCCAGCACTTGGTCTCGCGCGGCGCGAGGCGCTCTGGGCGATCAAGGCGTTGCGCGACGAGCCGCTCCCCCTGTTCGCGGCCGCATCGGCTCGTGAGGCGGAGATGGTCCCGGAGATCAATGAACCGGCGGTGGTGCTTCGGCCGATGACTGCCGGCGGCGAGGTCGTGGAGGACTACCGCCACATCGGCCTGACGCTGCGCAGCCATCCGATCTCCTTCCTGCGCGAAGACCTTCGACGCCGGCGCATCGTTTCTTGCGCCGAGGCGATGGAGGCGCGCGACGGCCGATGGCTGGAAGCGGCCGGCATAGTGCTCGTCCGGCAGCGCCCTGGCTCGGCCAAGGGCGTCATGTTTATCACGATTGAGGACGAGACCGGCATTGCGAACCTCGTTGTCTGGGCGAAGGTGTTCGAGCAGCACCGGCGCACCGTTCTGTCGGCCGGCATGGTCGCGGTGCGGGGCCGCATTCAGCGCGAGGGCGAAGTGGTTCACCTCGTCGCACGGCGCATCACCGACCTTTCCGCCGAATTGGCGAGCGTCGGCGAACGCGAGGGGAGCTTTCCCGTGCCGCATGCTCGCGGCGACCAGGTGCGCAATGGCGGCTCGGGGCCTGATCCGCGCGAGCTGCCGCCCAAGGGGCTGCGCAGCCGCGACATCTACATCCCGGACCTGCACATCGACAACATCAAGGTGAAGACGCGGGATTTCAGATGACACAGATTCTTGCCCGGCTCAGGCGTCACCACTGCCAGAGCGCTCTATTACGACCATGCCGTGCATCACTTTTTCAGGTAGCTCTTGGGGCCGCTGTCAGTGATGCAGTAATGGCCGCCGCGGGGCCCGGTGCAGAAGTGTCCGTCCCGGCAACTGCACTCGCCC
>NZ_JBFUGJ010000246.1:0-9183 GCF_056402975.1 Mesorhizobium sp. P3_A9
CATTATATCTCTCGGTCATGCCAAAAAGTCCCACTCTAGACAGCCTCTCGATCGCCACCGGCCCAAGGTCCGGTCCCCATCATCCAAGCACTTGCGACGGAAATCCGGCGACAATTTGTCTTCCGGAGTTTCGCGTGTTTACCTCAACCACTCGTTAAGGGCAACGCACGGGCGGATTTGCACCGCCCGGCGTGGCATTTGTGCACTATTTCCGGTGCATATCGTTTTCCCAAAACCGCGGCACACTTTTGGGCGACATGCACTATTGATAGGGTGCATGTCGTTTTCCCAAAACCGCAGCACACTTTTGGGCGACATGCACTATTGATAGGGTGCATGTCGTTTTCCCAAAACCGCAGCACACTTTTGGGCGACATGCACCTAAAGCCGGCCGAGCGCCTTTAGTTCGTGCAGCACGGCGGCATCGCGCGCCGAAACATCGGGAAACGCGAGATCCTGCCCGACATCGGCCGTGTAGCGCCAGGAACGCGCGCATTTGACCAGGCCGCGGTCCTCGGCCTTCTCGACCACCACGGCGACGCCCTTGACGTCGTCGAGGGTGAAGGCTGATCCCGGCGCCTGGCCATGGGCAATGACGAGATCGCTGGTGATCGCCATCTCGGCCATGTCGACGTCCGATATCGCCGCTTCGAGCGCTGCGTCGTTGATGGTGACGACCGGCACCGCCTCCAGCGAGGAGCCGATCACCTTCTGGGCACGAGCGATCTCGAGCGCGCCGGTGACGACRCGGCGMACCTGCCGCACCTTGCGCCATTTCTCCGCCAGCGCCTCATTCTTCCAGTCCGCCGGGATTTCCGGGAACTGGTCGAGATGCACCGACACCGCATCGGGATGCCGGTCGAGCCAGGCCTCTTCCATGGTGAAGGGCAGCATTGGCGCCAGCCATTTCACCAGGCACTCGAAGAGATGGCGCACCACCTGCACCGAGGCCTTGCGCTTCAGGCTCGACGGCGCGTCGCAGTAGAGCGCGTCCTTGCGGATGTCGAAATAGAAGGCCGACAGCTCGACGACCATGAAGTCAAGAAGCGTGCGGGTGACGCGCTTGAACTCGAAGGCATCGTAGCCAGAGCGCACGACTTCGTTCAGTTCAGCCAGCCGATGCAGCATCAACCGTTCCAGCTCCGGCATCGCTTCCAGCGGCACCTCCTCGCCATCGTCATGGGCGAGCGTGCCCAGCATCCAGCGGATGGTGTTGCGCAGCTTGCGGTAGGCGTCGATGTTGGTCTGCAGCACGTTCTTGCCGAGCCGCTGGTCTTCCCAATAGTCCGTCGTCACCACCCACAGCCGCAGGATGTCGGCGCCGGACTGCTTGATGACGTCCTGCGGCACGACGGTGTTGCCGAGCGACTTCGACATCTTGCGCCCGTCCTCGTCCATGGTGAAACCATGGGTGACGACGGTGTCGTAAGGCGCCCTGCCCCTGGTGCCGCAGCTTTCGAGCAGCGAGGAGTGGAACCAGCCGCGATGCTGGTCCGAGCCTTCCAGATAGACGTCGGCCGGCCACTTCAGATCCGGACGGTCTTCGAGCGTGAAGACATGCGTCGAGCCCGAATCGAACCAGACGTCGAGGATGTCCATCACCTGCTTCCACTTGGAGGCATCGTGATTGCCGAGGAAACGCTCCTTGGCGCCGGCGGCGAACCAGGCATCGGCCCCCTCTTCCTCGAAAGCGTCCATGATGCGCTGGTTGACCGCCTCGTCCTTCAGCACGTTGCCGTCCTCGTCGGCGAAGATGGCGATCGGCACACCCCAGGCGCGCTGGCGCGACAGCACCCAGTCGGGGCGTTCCTCGATCATCGCGCGAATGCGGTTCTGACCGGCAGCCGGCACGAAGCGCGTGTCGTCGATGGCCTTCAACGCACGGCTGCGCAGCGTCGTGCCGTCGCCGAGGTCCTTGTCCATGTAGACGAACCATTGCGGCGTGTTGCGGAAGATGAYCGGCTTCTTCGAKCGCCASGAATGCGGATARGAATGCTTCAGSCGGCCRCGCGCGAACARSGCGTTGCGCTTGATCARCTCGTCGATRACSGCCTGGTTGGCGTTGCCCTTCTTGCCGTTGTCATCGATGACGCGCGCGGCTCCACCCTCACGGTCCGGGCCAAAGCCCGGTGCATCCTTGGTCAGAAAGCCGGCATCGTCGACAGTGAAGGGAATGGCCGCATCGATACCGCGCGCGCGCAGATCCGCCCCCGCATCCATCCAGGCATCAAAGTCCTCGCGGCCATGGCCGGGAGCCGTATGGACGAAACCGGTACCCGCGTCATCGGTGACGTGGTCGCCGGCGAGCATCGGCACCGGAAACTCATAGCCGCCGCCGAGGCCCTTGAAGGGGTGCGAAAGCGTAAGGCTTCCAAGCTCTTGCGCTGAAACACTGCGAAGGCGATTCAAGGTCACCTTGGCCTTGGCCGAAGAATCCTCAGCCAATGCATCGGCGAAGATCAGTTTTTCGCCCGGCTGCGGGCCAAAGGCATTCTCGGCAGCCGTAACCTCGTAGAGGCCATAGCTGATGCGCGGCGAATAGTTGACGGCGCGGTTGCCAGGGATCGTCCACGGAGTCGTCGTCCAGATGACGACATGCGCCTGCAGCAGATCGAGAGCGCCCTCCGTCAGTTTGGCCTCACCGTCATCGATCGGGCGGACCAGGCTGGCGACGGGAAATTTTACCCAGATCGTATCCGACTCGTAATCCTGATACTCGATCTCGGCCTCGGCCAGCGCTGTGCGCTCGACGACGCTCCACATCACCGGCTTCGAGCCGCGATAGAGCTGGCCCGACATGGCGAATTTCAGCAATTCGCCGGCGATGCGCGACTCGGCATGGAAGGCCATCGTCGTATAGGGGTTCTTGAAGTCGCCAACGACGCCGAGCCGCTGGAACTCACCGCCCTGCACCGAGATCCAGTGCGCGGCGAAGTCACGGCATTCCTTGCGGAATTCGTTGACCGGCACTTCGTCCTTGTTCTTGCCCTTGGCGCGGTACTGCTCCTCGATCTTCCATTCGATCGGCAGGCCGTGGCAGTCCCAGCCGGGCACGTAGTTGGAATCATAGCCGCGCATCTGGAACGAGCGGGTGATGACATCCTTGAGGATCTTGTTCAGCGCATGGCCGATATGGATGTTGCCGTTTGCGTAGGGCGGGCCATCATGCAGCACGTATTTCGTGCGGCCGGCGGCACTCTCGCGCAGCTTGCGGTAGAGGTCCATGTCCTGCCAGCGCTTGACCAGCACCGGCTCCTTCTCGGGCAAGCCGGCGCGCATCGGGAAATCCGTCTGCGGCAGGTAAAGCGTCTTGGAATAGTCGATCGTTTCAGCGGTATCGGTCATTGGTCTGCCATGTGCATTGCCCGGCGGCAAAGGAGCTCGGGCGTTGAACTATCATGATTTGGAAAAAGCGCGAGAGGCCGCGCGCAACATTCCCGGCGGCTCCGGCGGCGCTCAGGCCGCCCGGAACACCGGGCTCATAATTCGTATCGCAATCGCGAAAGCGCCGATAAAGTGCGTCATCACCGGGCTTTTAGCCGATGCGGCGGCAGGAATAAAGCGTCGAATCGCTCACATCGTGAAGTCGAAACGGTAGGTGGTCGACACACCGACAGTGAACTGGTTGCGGTCGCCGCGCTCCCTGACCAGGCTGGAATCGGCTGCCGGACCCWCGAGGCGSGAATATTCGCCGAACAGRCTGGCGGTCATCGGATCGGTCACCTTCCAGGTYAYCGCGCCGCCRAGGCCGACGGATTTCAGGCCGCCACCGGGATKGTATTGGCTGAGRCCCGAGGCCACGGCTTCCTGTGCATTGACGCCATAATAGGCAACGAAATAGTTGGCCGAGGCGAAAGACACGCGTGGGCCACCCGAAATCCTGACRKTTGGCGTCACGTCRTAGAAGGCGTCGGCGGCGATATCGGCGACAAAGCCATTATGGGCACGAATGCCATGCCGCAATTCGGCACGCGCGCGTAGCCAGTCCGTCGGATAGAATTCGAAGAAGCCGCCGACTTCGCCACCCCAGCGGACCGGATCGAGGCCCTTGAGTTCGTCGGCATTGCTGTCATCGCGCGAGAACAGGAACTTGCCGGTCAGGCCGGCGCGGACGCCGCCATCATCGACCAGCGCCAGCGAAATGTTGTCGTTACGCGAGGTGAAGCGGGCCTGGGGACCGGCCTTGCCCAAGGAGATGATGGGCTGGGCGCTGAGCATGTATTTCTTGCCGCCCTCGAAATTCGGCGCCACAAGGCCGGTGGCGCCGACCGTCAGATACCAGTCGCCGGACAGCCAGCCGAAAGCGCCGTCACCGGCCTCGGCCGCGGAGGCGCCCAACAAGGAGGCAGTCAGAAGCAGCGGAATCGCTCGGACAATACGCATCGATACCCCTTACGCGAAACACGCCGGAACGAACACCCGGCATCGCTCAAGCCATGACGCCAGTTCGGTAAAATTTGACTTAACATCCGTCACAGTTGCGTCGGCCAACCTAGTGTCCGGCCGCGCCGGATCAGGCGCGGCGCGGCGCGGTCGGCAAGTCCAGCAGCCCTCTCACGGTCTTGCTGCCCTTGCCGGCAATGCGCGCCGATCCGTCGTCACCCACCTCCACCGTTGCACCGTTGGCAAAGCTTAGCGACCAGCCGTCGCCCTTGGCGTTGCGGCGGCGGTCAATAAGCTCGATGCCGGCAGCGGTGACAAGGGCGACGATCCTGTCAACGTTCATCGTTTTCCTGCGGACACGGGCCTTCAATTGAGATCGAGCCCGGCGGTAAGATCGCCGAGTGGCGGTTCGCCGTGCGCGGCGACGGCCCTGTCGCGAACCACGATGCCGTGCAGCACCGGCAGTTCGAAGCGCTCGGTGATGAAGCGCAGGATCGAAGTCGTGTCATAGGGCGTCTGATCGACATAGCCGTGCTTGGCGAAGGGCGAAACGATGATGGCGGGGATGCGTGTGCCCGGCCCCCAGCGGTCGCCCTTGGGCGGAGCGACGTGATCCCAGATGCCGCCATTCTCGTCATAGGTGACGACGACCAGCATATGCGGCCATTGCGGGCTTTTCTCCAGATGGGCGACGACGTCGGCGATATGGCGATCTCCGGCCTCGATGTCGGCATAGCCGGAATGCTCGTTGAGATTACCCTGTGGCTTGTAGAAGGAGACCTGTGGCAGGGCGCCGTCGTCGATCGCCTGGATGAAGCTAACGCCGCCCAGCCCGCCGTCGCGCAAATGTTCGCGCCTGGCAGCGGTGCCCGGCGCGTAATTGGCATAATAGTTAAACGGTTGGTGGTGGTACTGGAAATTCGGAATCGGCGAGTTGTTGCCGTGGTCGAGCGTGTACTGCCAGGCGCCCGAATACCATGCCCAGGTGATGTGCTTGAGGCTAAGCATGTCGCCGATAGTCGGCTCCGTCTGGGGCGGCAGCGTGGTGGGCTTGGCCGGATCCGCAAGGAGCGGATCGCCGCCAGGCGCCGGATCGGTGCCGCTCGGTTGGTAAGGCGGCTGCATCGTGTTCACCGCGTGGAAGTCCGGCGTCAGATTGCCATCGGAGACAAATTTCGGAATGCCGTCGCGCGCCGATTTCGGCGAATTGTCGGCGATCTTCAGCGCTGTGCCGCTATCATCCGTCACCGAAATCGACGGTTTGGCCGGGCTCTTGTCGGCATCGGCGTAGTAAGGTGCGCAAGCGCAGATCAGCCATTGGTGGTTGAAAAACGAGCCGCCGAACCCACCCATGAAGAAATGATCGGCCAGCACGTATTTCTGCGCGACCGACCACATGTCGGTCTTGGAAGCGTCCCAATTGCTCATCGGCATGGCACCTGAATCGGCCCAGGCAACGAACATGTCGTTCTTGCCGCCGTTGATCTGCATCTGGTTCTGGTAGTAGCGATGCCAGAGATCGCGCGTTGTGACGCCGAGCGGCACGTTGAAGCCCTTCGCGTCGTTCACGGTGAACGGCGCGTTTGGAAGGTGCTCGGTCATCGCCTGCGTCACCGGCGGCGTGACGCCCTTGGCGGTCAGCCCGTCCCACACCGGCGGCAGTTCGGACAGCACCGAGCCGTCACGGTCGCGCTGCTGTAGGCTTTCCTGGCTGGCTTTGTCGATGCCTTCGGCACCGGGAAAATGGCCATAGAGATTGTCGAAGGCGCGGTTCTCGGCGAAGATGACGACCACCGTTTCTATCTTGGTGATGCCATCCGGCGGATCGCCGGGCTGCGCTGCGAATGCGAAAGCTGCGGTGGCAGCGAGCAGGGCGAGAGTTGAGGAAAACAGGGCGAGCCGATGGGATCGCTGCATTGTCATACCTCCCTGGTGCAAAGGGGGATGACACCAGCTTCGACGCGCCTTTGCAATAGCCACCGCGCTGGACGGGTAGTGCCATTGGGATTACCTTCCTTCAACCGCAGGATGCGCGGCCAGATGTGGAGGGAGATGGATCATGACCTTGCACGGCGATGCATTGAAGAACGCGATCGGCCAGACGCGAGCAAAGTGGGGATGGTTTGTCGGTCTGGGCGTGTTGCTGCTGATCCTCGGCGGCATTGCCTTCGGCAATCTGTTCATCGCCACGGTGGCTTCCGTCTATGTCGTCGGCTGGCTGATGCTGGTGGCCGGCATCATCGAGATTATGCATGCTTTCGGCGTCAAGACCTGGAGCCGCTTCTTCTACTGGCTGCTCAGCGGATTGCTTTATGCGGTCGCCGGATTTTTCGCTTTCGACAATCCGCTGCTGGCCTCGGCGGCGCTGACCTTCCTGCTGGCCGTTGCGCTCGTCGCCTCCGGCGCGCTGCGGGCCTGGGTCGGCTACAGTCACCGTCCGGAACGCGGCTGGGGCTGGATCGTCGCGGCGGGCGTCATCAGCGTGATTGCTGGCCTGATCATCGCCATGGGTTGGCCGGTCAACAGCCTGTGGGTGCTCGGGATGTTCCTGGCGATCGACCTGATCTTCCAGGGCTGGACCTTTATCGCCGTCGGCCTGGCACTGAAAAAGTAGCTCAAAACGCGACGGCAGCGTCTAGGTCGGAGAGCGGCTGGACGCCGGCAAGCAGCGCCCGCGCCTCTTCTTCGTCGCGCTTCATCTGCATGACCAGCGCATCGAGCCCGTCGAATTTGATCTCGCTGCGCAGGAAGCCGAAGAACGAGACCTCGCAGGTCTCGCCATAGAGATCGCCGGAAAAATCGAAGACGAAGGTTTCCAGCAACGGTGCGCCATTGTCGTCGACGGTCGGGCGGCGGCCGAAGGAGGCGACGCCATCATGCAGCGTGCCGTCGGCGCGCCGAAAGCGAACGGCATAGATGCCCTCCTTGAGGGTGGCTTCCGCGGGAAGCCTCATATTCGCTGTGGGAAAGCCGAGCGTTCGTCCAAGCTGCTGGCCGCCGACGACCTCGCTTTCCACCGTGAAGCGATAGCCGAGCAGACCGGCGGCCTCGGCCACCTCGCCATCGCAGAGCAGAGCCCGGATCCGGCTTGACGAAACCACCTCGGCGCCCTCGTCGCGAAAAGCGTCGACAAGCGTGACGCCGAAGCCATGGCGTTCGCCGGCAGCCATCAGATAGGCCGGCCCGCCCTGGCGGTCCTTGCCGAAATGGAAATCGAAACCGGTTATGGCGTGGGTAATGCCGAGTGTCCTCTCCAGCACATCGGTGACGAAAGCTTCCGCCGACAGCGAGGCGAAGTCGCGCGTAAACGGCTGCTCGACGAGCGCGGCAAAGCCCAGCAAAGACAAGAGCCGCGCCTTCATCKGCGGCGGCGTCAGCACGAACARCGGCATRTCGGGCCTGAAGACCTTTCGCGGGTGCGGTTCGAAGCTCAGCACCAGGGCCGGCACGTCACGCCGCACAGCCTCGGCCAACGCCCGTTCGAGCACCGCCTGATGACCACGGTGGACGCCATCGAAATTGCCGATCGCGACAACACCGCCACGCAGATCAGCGGGCAGCGGCGCGGTTGCCGAGAGATGCTGGAAGGCTGCCATTGACACCTACTGCAGTCTGACCATGACGGCCACCGGACGATAGCCGTGCCGTTCCAGGAAGAGCCCGAGCCTTGCCGGATCCGGCCGCAACGGGTCGCCATAGTCGCGGGCATGAATGCCGCCAGAGACATAGAGAACGTCGAAACCATTGTCGGCCGCGCCCTTCACATCGGTCATGACGCCATCGCCGATGGCCAACACCTGAGAACGCTCTACCGGCCGACCAAGGACCTCCGCCACCTCCTTCATCGCGACATCATAGACAGGCGCGTAGGGCTTTCCGGCGATCAGCGTGCGGCCGCCGAGCTGGGCATAGTCGCGCGCCAGGGCGCCGGCGCACCAGATGGTGCGTTCGCCGCGCTCCACCATGATATCGGGATTGGCGCAGATGAACGGCAGGTTCCTGGCCCGCAATCGGCGCAAAAGGTCCGCATAATCCTCAGGCTTCTCGACCTCGTCGTTGAAAAACCCGGTGCAGACGACGCCGGWKGCCTCGAATTCCTCGACRAGTTCGACATCGAGACCGTCATAGAGGGTCAGATCGCGCTCTGCGCCAATGTGGAAGACCTTTCGCGGGCCTTCCGCGATCAGGTCACGGGTCACGTCACCCGAGGTCACCACACGGTCGTAGGTTGACGGAGGAACGCCGATTGCGCTCATTTGAGCGACGACATCGGCGCTGCGGCGGGGCGAATTGGTGATGAGGACAACGGGAATACCGGCTGCCCTTGCCTTGGCCAGCGCCGCCGCGGCCGCCGGAAAATGCCATTCGCCATTGTGCACCACGCCCCAGACATCGCAAAGAATTGCCGAATAGGTCTTCGAGACGTCTTCGAGCGAGCCGACGATTTCAGGCGAATCCGCCATGCCGTGTCCTTCACTTTGGGCGTTGCGAGTGCTGCGGCCGACGGTTCGCCGCAGCCGGTTCGAATTATCCGAACCAGTCCATGCTGTCACCAGCTTTCGCCAAAAGCCGTGACTGGGCAGTGTTTGGTTAACGCGCGTGAAGTGGCGGCTCCATCCAAGACGGCGGAAAAAACACAGATGGATGCGCTGAAGGCCTGCTCTTCGGATTCCCGCTTCAGCAAGGATCCAACCGATCCCAGCAAACCGCTGAAACTGTTCTGGAATTCAACCGGAGCAACGCTGTCCGACGATTTCAAGGCGATCGGCAACGAACTGTCCAACCTGCGCATCGTCAGCT
>NZ_JBFUGJ010000247.1:0-9171 GCF_056402975.1 Mesorhizobium sp. P3_A9
GCATTCATCTTCACCCTCCTGCGCCGCCACACGGCGGCCCAGGGCCGGCTTCTTTTCACGTGCTTTCTGGATGCCGGGATCGCCGAGTTCGAAGACAGGAGCCCGGACAGGAACGGCGGCATGTGCTTTTACAATCCTGATTTCCTTGCCCGTCTGGTGGAGGGCTGCGGCTGGCGAATCGTCCAAAGGGCGCCGGGCGAAGGCCCCCTGATCGGTGACTCGTTCGTCTGCGCGCTGGCTTGAACGCAGGCCAAGGCGATGACATAAGAAAATACGGGGGAAACAATGAATTACGGCATCATCGCAGCACTTGTCTTCGGCTATCTGCTCGGCTCGATTCCCTTTGGGCTGCTGCTTACCCGTGCCGCCGGCCTTGGTGATGTGCGCAAGATCGGCTCCGGCAATATCGGCGCCACCAACGTGCTGCGCACCGGCAACAAGGGCCTGGCCGCCGCGACCTTGCTGCTCGATGCGCTGAAGGGCACCGCCGCCGTGCTGATTGCTGGCCATTTCGCGCCGGAAACGGCGGTCTGGGCCGGCCTCGGCGCCTTTCTCGGCCATCTCTTCCCGGCCTGGCTTGGCTTCAAGGGCGGCAAAGGCGTCGCCACCTATCTTGGCGTCCTGATCGGCCTTGCCTGGCAGGTGGCGCTGATCTTCGCCGTCGTTTGGCTGGTCATGGCATACCTGTTTCGCTTCTCATCTCTGGCAGCACTGACGGCGGCCGTCGTCGTGCCGATCGCCCTGTATTTTATGAGCACACCCCAGATTGCCGTTCTGTTCGTGGTGATGAGCATCATCGTCTTCATCAAGCATAGGGCGAACATTTCGCGGCTGCTTGCGGGCACCGAGGGCAAGATCGGAGCCAAGGGGTGAGCGAGCACGCCACCGCGGTGAGCGAACCGACCGCCGGGCCGCGCCTCAGCGACCGGCAGCGGCTGAGCTGGCTGCGGCTGATCCGCACCCARAATGTCGGCCCAGCCTCGTTTCGCGACCTGATCAACCGCTTCGGATCCGCCGAAGTCGCGCTCGAAATCCTGCCGGAACTGATGATTTCGGGCGGCGCCAGCCGGATCGCCCGCATTCCGTCGATCGCTGAAGCCGAGGCCGAACTCGAGGCAGCCCGCAAGGCTGGCGCGCGTTTTGTCGGCATCGGCGAGCCAGACTACCCRCCGCTTTTGCGCAGCATGGATAATCCGCCACCGCTGCTGGCGGTGAAGGGCAATGCCGCTGTGTTCCGGCTGCCGGGCGTTGCCATCGTCGGCGCCCGCAACGCATCGCTGGCCGGCATCAAGATGGCGCGCATGTTGGCGGCCGATCTGGGCGGCGACGGCTATGGCGTCGTCTCCGGCTTGGCGCGCGGCATCGACACGGCGGCACACCAGGGCAGCCTGGCAACCGGCACCATCGGCGTGCTGGCCGGAGGCCTCGACCTGCCCTACCCGCCCGAAAATGCCGGCCTGTGCGCGGAAATCGCCGAGCGCGGCGCCATCATCTCGGAAATGCCGTTCGGCTGGCAGCCGCGCGCCCAGGATTTTCCGCGCCGTAACCGCCTTGTCGCGGGTGCGGCCCTTGGGCTGGTGGTGGTCGAGGCGGCACAACGTTCGGGCTCGCTGATCAGCGCCAGGCTCGCCGGCGAAATGGGCCGGCTGGTCTTCGCCGTACCGGGATCGCCACTTGACCCAGGCGCGGCCGGCACCAACGGCCTGCTCAAGGACGGCGCCACGCTGGTTACCGAGGCTTCGGATGTTTCCAGGGCGATCGCCCCGCTGACCGGCATGAGGGCGCCTGATGTGCCGCCGTTTGAGGACCCGCCCGACTTTGCGGCCACACCGCCGCCCGGCGAGAGCGACCGCGCCAAGGTCATCGAGGCGCTCGGACCGACGCCGGTGTCGGTCGACGAAATCATCCGCCACACCGGCCTGCACCCAGCCCAGGTTTTCATGGTGCTTTTGGAACTCGACCTTGCCGGCCGGCTCGAACGCCATGCCGGCGGCAATGTCTCGCTGGTTTTCGGGAACGGCTGAGCGCGACCGTCAATGGCGATTGCGGCCCTTCCCACCGGTCTCGGCATAATCCCTTGTGTTGGCTCCAAACAGATCGTTCTCGACAGCCTTGCGCCAGACTGTATCGGCGTCTTCGGGACGCAATGGCTCAGCTGCCGTCTTGGCATTACCGCTTTGCGGCTCGGCGCGCCGTTGCAGCCAGGCGGGCATGATTTCCCGGATGAAGCTGGTCAGTTGGGTCATTCGCACACTCCTTCCATGCGCGTGAACGGCTTGGGTGCAATCCGGTTCATTTGGCCGTTGCGGCCAGCGTGGCCGCAGTCTCGCGTCTGCTCATCCCGTCCAGCCAGGCCAAGGCCGCATCCACGCCGGCCAGCGCAAAAGGTGCCGCTGTCGATCCGTGCGGCTTTATGCGAACCGAGATGCCGTCCAATTCGTTGACGACCTCGAACCCGTTCTCGTCTGAAGTATCATCACCGAGAAATACCGGTCGGCGTCCCCTGAAGGCCGGAATTTGCATGAAGCGTCGGATGGCTGCTCCCTTCGCCGCCTCCAGCGGCATCAGTTCCACACCGGCATTTCCGGCCAAGACCCGATATCCCGCGGGTAATTTGTCCAGTGCCTGTTCGACCAGCTCCGTCGCCCGCTGCAGCAAATGCGGGGCCGCGCGTGTATGAATGGCCAGGATTGGTCCCTTGCGTTCGATGTAGACGTCCGCATTGTCCAGTTCCGTCGCGATTTCGTTGGCAAGCGCTGCAATGTCGGCCGGTTCCACGGCCGCTTCGACCGGACCGTCGCGTGCCAGCCTGTGCTCGAGGCCATAGAGCCCGGCGGCGCGCAATCTGAGGGGCTGGAAGAGATGGTCGACGGCGGCGATCGACCGTCCCGTGATGAACGCCAAAGCTCCGTCCAATTGCGATTCAAGCCGTGTCAACAGCATGCGCAACTCCGCACTGACAACCACCGCATCGGGATGCGCGGCGTGTTCGAGAAGCGTGCCATCGATATCGAGGAACAGGCTCCATGGCCCTTGTGGGACGACGGGTTCCGGCGGGTTTGGCAATATCGACATCACAGCGCCGCCACGCGTCTGCGATCGAGCAGCGATATCACATTGGCTGGGGCCGCCGGAGCAGCACCCACTGCACGATCGACTGCATCACGCTTGCGCAAACGCGCAGCATCGAGAAGCATGCTGCCCGCCCACCGATAGACATTGTTTTCGCGCACGATCTCGCGCATGCGTCGCATGCGCTGAAGTTGCTCTTCCTCGGACATGGTCAAGGCCTGCAGCAAGGCGTCGCCCATCATCGCCGCGTCATAGGGATTGACGATCAGGGCTTCCAGCAGCTCCTTGGAGGCGCCGGCAAACATGCTGAGCAGCAGCACACCCTGTTCATCCTCGCGCGCCGCGACAAACTCCTTGGCAACCAGGTTCATGCCGTCATGCAGGCTGGTAACCATGCAGACGTCAGCGGCACGGTAGATTTCGTAGACCTGCAGCTGCGAGTGATGTTCCGTCACCATCAGGACGGGCGTGTAGCCTTCGCGGCCATAGCGCTGGTTGAGATCCTCGGCATGGCGCAGGCATTCGTCGTACAATTGTTGATAGGCGGGCAGGGTGCCACGGCTGGGCGCCGCGATCTGCAGGAACGCCACCTTGCCGATCCATTCCGGATGAAGCGTCAGCAGTTCATCGAGTGCGTTGAAGCGATCGAGGATGCCCTTGGTGTAGTCGAGACGTTCAACGCCAACGCACAGTTTGACATGTTCGGCCAGGCCGAATTTCTCGCGAACCTGCCGACGGCATTGCGCGACGTCGGGCAGTTTATCCAGGTGCGGCGGCGACCACTCGATTGAAATCGGATAGGCGTGAATCAGGCTGATCTCGCCGCCATAGGAGATGGCCGAATCCTCGCGCTCGATCCGGCTTTCCAGGAAACGGTCGACGCTGTCGATGAAGTTGTTGCAATGGAACTGGGTGTGAAAGCCGACAATCGAACTTCCGAGCAGGCCGTCGAGAATCTTCTCGCGCCACGGGYAGATGCTGAACACTTCCGAATTCGGCCATGGAATGTGCCAGAAGGTGATGATGATCGCCTCCGGCAGGCGCTCCCGGATCATGCGCGGCAGCAGCGCGAAATGGTAGTCCTGGACCAGCACGATCGGCCGCTCGTTGCGGGCTTCCGCGACAACGGTGTCGGCGAATTTGCGGTTGACCGCCTCATAGGCTTCCCAATCCGAGGCACGGAATATCGGCCGGGTGAAGGCGATATGGCATAGCGGCCAGAGGCCTTCATTGGCAAAGCCGAGGTAATAGCCTTGCTGCTCCTCCTCGCTCAGCCAGACCCGGCGCAGCGTGTAGGAAGGATTGTCCGGCGGCACCTCGATACGGTCGTTCTTGTCGACCACGAGCGCATCGGCCGAACCGCCGCCATAGGCGATCCACGTGCCCGCACAGGCTCGCGTGATCGGCTCTAGGGCGGAGACGAGCCCGCTGGCGGGTACGACCAGCTGGATGGAGTCGCCCTCGCGATTGTGGATGTACGGCTCACGATTGGAGACGACGATCACCTGGGCATCGGGAAGTTCGGTCGCCAGGATGTGACGCAGTGTCTCGGGCGACCATTGCACCAGCGAGGCGACAGCAGACTTCCCGTCCTTGTCGAATTCCGGCAATAGGCCACGAGCCGGTTCAGCCTGCACAGTGGCCAACTTGCCCTTGCGCGCCCGCAACATCATCGTCACCAGCACAATGGCCAGGATACCGACAGCTGCAAGGGTGAAGAGCCACAATGCGAATAGAGGAACGACCAGGTACGAACTGTTGTCAGGCATTTAAATAGATGACCTTTCAATGGGATACCGAAGCGGCTCAATCTGCTGGAGTTTCGGCGCCCATAGTGGTGGTCCAACGCCCGTGGCGCGGGATAGTTCCGATTTTTCAACTCCTGACCACCAGAGGCACCAGCCCCTCATGCGGTTCTGCAAGGAAGGCGCCGACACGATCGCCCACGCGCTGGAATGTCAGATCGACCGCCGCTTGCCCCACCGACAGATGGCGGATGACGAGGCTGTCGATGCCGATCGGCAGGCGCGGCCGGGTCACATGGATCTCGCCTGCCCAGCCATCGATCTGAAGGCCGAGACACGATTGCATGAGCATGAAGGCCGAGCCCGCGGACCAGGCTTGCGGCAGGCAAGCCACCGGATAGGCAATCGGCGCCTCGCCGGCCGCGCGTGTGAAGCCGCAAAATAGTTCGGGCAACCGCATGTTGAAATGGACGGCGGATTCGAAGGTTCCGCTCATCAGCCGCACCACGCTGTCGCGCCTGCCGTACCGCGCCAGCCCGGCCGCGCAGATCGCGGTGTCGTGCGGCCAGATGGACCCATTGTGATAGGACATCGGATTGAAGAAGATCGCATCGTCCGCCAGCGTCCGCAGCCCCCAGCCGGAATGGAACGAGGCCGACAGCAACTGGTCGGCGACCATGCGCGCGCGATCCGGGCTGGGAAGGCCGACATAAAGCAGGTGACCGGCATTGGACGTGCGCACCTTGCACGGCTGGCCCTCGCCATCCAGTGCCAGCGCATAATAGCCCAAGTCTTCGATCCAGAAATGGCGCTCGACCTGCTGGCGAAGTGTGTCCGCGCGTATTTCCCAACTCTCCGCCCGCTCCGTTTCGCCGCGCAGCCGTGCCAGTTTCGCCAATCCCTGGAATGCCGCGAAGACGTAACCCTGCACCTCGACCAGCGCGATCGGCCCCTTCGGAATGCGGCCATCGGCGTGAAAGACGGAATCGAAACTGTCCTTCCATCCCTGGTTGGCAAGGCCGGATGCTGCCGCGCGCTGGTAGGTGAGAAAACCCGTCGAACGGCTCGCCGTTTCGATCCACTCGGCCGCCGCGCACAGCGATGGCCACAGCGTGTCGATGAACGCTATGTCCCCCGTGCGGTCCGCATAGGCGCAGGCAAGGTGAATATAGAGCGGCGTCGTGTCGACACCGCCATAGTAGCGGCCGAACGGCAGTTCGCTCAGCGCCACCATCTCGCCCTTGCGGGTCTCGTGCATGATCTTGCCGGGTTCGGAATCGCTGAAAGGCGAGGTCTCGGTCGCCTGGTGCTGGGCGAGAAAAGCCAGGACGCCACGCGCCAGCCCAGGATTGAGCCAAAGCATCTGCAAGGCCGAAATCACGCCATCCCGGCCGAAAGCCGTGGAGAACCACGGAATGCCGGCATAGGGATATGGCCCGGTCGGCAGTTCCGTCGTCAGCAGCGCGACATCGGCCCGAGCCCGCGCCATCCAGTCGTTGAAAACGCGGCCCGAACTGTGCAGCGTCGCGCCATGCCGGCGTTTGGCGCGCATGCCGAAACGGGCACGGGCAGCAGCAGCGCGAAACCGATGGCTTTCGGGGCGATCATCTGTCTGGTTGCCCACTTCCACGTAAAGCGTCTGGCTGCTGCGCTTGGTGACGGCGATGACGAAATCCGCCCGCTCGGAGGTCAGTTGATCGGGCGTCTGCGAAAACGATATCGCCGATGTCCGCACCACCTTGTCCAGGCCTTCGTAGCGGAGCACGACCCCATTCTGGGCCATCTCTGCCGTATGGGCGGTTCCACGCTTCGCGCGGGTCGAGCCGCGGACCTCGAACATGTCGCGGAAATCGGCTGCAAAACGCAGCGACAGCAGGATCGTCGAATGCTCCCGGCTGTAATTGGACAGCGTTATGCGCTCATAGAGCCTTTCCTCCCACAGCAGTCTGACGCGCTCGATGTGAATCGCACCTTGCGGAATCTGGCGACCCGCGGCGCTTTCAATCGGCAGATTGGTCAAATTGGTGGTGAACAGCACATTGTCCTGGCTAAGCGACGCGCCAAGCAACGACGTCGACCGCCCACCGACGGTGAGACGAAATTCAGAGAGCACGCGCGTGTCGTCGCGGAAGAACCCATCCCCGACACCGCGTATATCGCCATAGGCGTCGGCGACGACAAAGCAGTCGCCATGCTTGAGGGCGAACAGCCTGTGCGGCTCCCGTGGCGCGGTTTCGTCCAGGGAAGCCAGGGCTATTGCAGGATCAAGCGTGCGCTCGTCGAGTTGGGTGATGGTCAAGTGGCCTGTCCCTGTTCATTTCCGGAAGGAGTACCGCTACGAGGCCTTTACGTGACCGCCGGCGTCGACCAGCTCGGCATAGGCGGCGGCGTAGTCCTGAGCCATCCTGCGGGCTGAAAAGCGCCGCTCGAACACCGCCCGGACTCGCCGCCTGTCGAGTTGCAGGAGAGCCGGCATGGAGGCAACGGCATCCTCTATGGTCTCGACGACGAAACCGCTCACGCCGTGGTCGACGATCTCCGGCATGGCGCCACAACTCCAGGCCATGACAGGTGTCCCGCAGGCCATCGCCTCGATCACGGCAAGGCCGAATGGCTCCGGCCAATCGATCGGGAAAAGCAGGGCGGCGGCGTTTCCGAGGAACGCCGTCTTCTGCTGCTCATTGATCTCGCCGACATATTGGATCTGGTCGCCATCGATCATCGGTTGGACGACTTCCTCGAAATAGGCGCGATCGTCGTCACCGATCTTGGCCGCGAGCTTGAGCTTCAAGCCGGTGCGGCGAGCAATCTCGATCGCCCGGTCCGGGCGCTTGTCGCGCGACATCCTGCCGAGAAAAGCAAGATAGCCGCCATCCGAACCTGCCTCGAAATCGGGTTCGTAGAGATCGACCGGCAGGCCGTGGTGGATCGTCGCCAGCCAGTTCGCGGATGCGAACCGCGCCCGCTGGCTGCGCGATATCGAAATCATCGGGAAGCGTGGAAACCGATCATAGGCTTGTGCGAGATCCGCGTAGTCCAGCCTGCCATGTGGCGTCGTCACCGTGCGTTGCGGCATGTCGCGGAAAAACGGGAAATGCAGGAAATGGCTGAGATGGAAGTGAATGACGTCGAAATCGTCAGCCCGTTTCCTGACCTCATCGAGCATCGACAGATGCGCCGCGATCTCGGATTTCAACGGACGGGGATCAAGACGAAGCGCCCGCTCGCGGCAGGGCACGAGCCTGGCGGAGGTCTTGGTATCGCCGCTGGCGAACAGCGTCACGTCGTGGCCGAGGTCGACGAGAGCTTCGGTGAGGTAGGAGATGATGCGCTCCGTCCCGCCATAGAGCCTTGGCGGCACGGATTCGTACAATGGTGCGACATGGGCGATCTTCATGGCCCGGCCTTCCCTCAATGAGCTGGTCATGGAGCGAAATGCTTCAGCCGCAGGATCGTTCCGGCCTCATTGGCAGATGCGCCGAATGATCGAAGAGCGTTTGATGTCCGACCTGGCGGCCCTATTTCCTGTGGGCTGCTGAATTTGCACGCACGGCAGCCCAAGGAGGCCCCAAGTGCAGGAACCCAAGGATGTGCAGGAACCGAAGGATGCGCAAGAACCCAGGGATATTGCAGCCCGACGCCTGGGCATGATCATCGAGCAATATGTCGAGGCCAGAAAACGGCGGTATGACTTCGTGTCGACGGATCAGGCTGCCAGGGTGATCGGCAAGATCCTGAAACCCGCTGACCCAGCCCTCTCCGACCGTAAGCTCGACGATATGGTCGCCGCCCTCGCCGTCAAGAACGGCCTGGCAGTCGTCTTCGATCGCGGTGTCAGAGCACCGGCTGATGTTGACGAGGCCGGCCTGAACAGAAGGAACCGCCCATGCGAGCACCAACGGAGACCCCGGATGTTGCCGGCGCGGTGGATGCCATTCTGGGTGCCCAGCCCGCACCGCTTTCCCAAATCACCCCGCTGTCGATGAGCGCGGTGATCTCGCTGTTGCGCGAACGGACCGGCACCAAAAGGTCCGACGCGGATTTGGAAGGCCTGATCGCCAAGAAGGCCGCCGTTCTGGACGTGCATCTGTCGCGGAACGGCTGAGGGATAGCGAGCGTCTGTGGCTTCCAAAGGTTCATGGACGAAGGCGCTGGCATGTTCTTTGGCAATGGTGAGCGGATGGGATTCGAACGCACAAGACGTTGTGCTATTCGATGTAGGTCACCGCACCGGTTTGGAGGTCATAGATCGCCGCGACGATCTTCAGCTTTCCCGCTTTGGTGAGACCGGCCAATAGTTTGCTCGAAGCGGTCAGGCGCATCGCCGTCCTCCGCGCGCTCTCCTTGGCGGTGT
>NZ_JBFUGJ010000248.1:0-9096 GCF_056402975.1 Mesorhizobium sp. P3_A9
GCCCAGGGCACCACCAGCGTCGAGATCGCTTCGGGCGAAGCCACGGTCCGCGGCATCAAGGCGGCAATCGCTGAAGCCTCGACATTGACCATCGCCAATGGCACCACCAGCATCGAGAAGCTGGCGCTCGACATTGGCGGCGGCACGGTGACGCTATCGGGCAGCGCCGGCCAGACGCTCGATCTTGCAGCACAGTTCTCGGCGCTGCCGGCGGCGCTTGCCAATGATTTCKYGCCCGGCCTCGATGCAGTGGGTACGCTCGGCGGCACGGCGCAAGTTAAGGGAATGCCGGCTGCTCCGGAGGTTCGGTTCAATGCGCAGCTTGCCGGCGTCGAAACCAGCCAGACCCGCCAGGCCGGGCTCGGGCCGCTCGCGGTCGATGCGGCCGGCACCTATACCTTGGCCGGCGGCGTCGCCCTCGACCATGCGACGCTGTCCGGTGACAAGATTTCCGGCACGGCCACCGGCACCATCAATCCGAACGGCGCCAGCGATTTTGCACTGGATCTCACCTCATCCGGCCCCAGCCTGCCGCTGACGTTCGGAAGTGCCGCGAGCCCGGTGAAGATCGAGGTCCGGTCCTTGTCGGCCAAGGTGGCGGGCGAGAGCACGCAGGCCCGCCTCGATGTCTCCGCGATCCTGCCTTCGGTCACCACCAGCCCGGCCAAGGTGGAAGGACTTGCCCTGGCATTGCATTCGGACGCTTTCGACCTCAAGAACCGCGCTGGACCGGTTTCGGGCACGGTGTCGGTGGACAAGGTCGGGCTCGACAATGCCGCGATCGCGCCGCTGATCGCCGGCAAGGTCACGGCCGCGCTCAATGCCCGGCTGACATCGGACGGCGTCGCCATCGACAGCGGCTCGCTCAAGAGCGATGCGCTCAACAGCCAGGTCGCCGGCCAGGTGTCACTGCGCGACGGCACCATCGATCTCAAGCTGAGTGCGGATGCCCCATCATCGGCCTTGCCGGCGGCGGCGCGCGGCATGCTCGGCGAACGCGCGCAGATCAGCGCCACGCTGAAGCGCGACCCCAACGGCAGTATCAATATAGATGGATTGAAGCTGACCTCTGGCGCTTTGACGGCCGGCGGGCAAGCGAGCCTTGCCGACAACAAGCTGGCCGCCGACATCAAAGGCGCTCTGAGCGACATCTCGCTGCTGTCCAAGGACGCCAAGGGCGCCATTGCCTTCGCGCTCAATGCACAGGGGCCGGCCATCGCACCTGATCTGTCGCTGACCATCAACAGCGATCGGCTGCTGGTGGCGGAGCGCGAGATCACCGGACTGAAGCTCACGGCAACCGGCAAGGCCGATGCCGCCAATCCAGCGGCGAGTGTGCAGTTGACCGGCAATGTCGCGGGACAGGCCTTGCAAGGCAGCGCTGTGCTGGCAACGGCGGACGGCAAGAGCGCCATCAATGGCCTGCTTCTATCGCTGGGCAAGAACAAGATCTCCGGCGATCTGGCGCTGGACGACAAGTTCGTGCCGGAAGGCACGATCTCGCTCGACCTGCCCGACATCGGGCCGCTCGCCGCGCTGGCGCTGGAAAAGGCCGAAGGCGATGTGCGCGGCACGATCGCCTTCTCGAAAAACGGCGCGGCACCCCAGGTCGCCATCAAGGCAGCGACCGGTTCGATCACACGCGGCGACCTGCAGGCGAAGGCCGTTTCCATCGACGCGCTGATCGCCAACTATCTTGCCGCTCCGGTGATCTCGGGCAAGATCCGCGCCGACACGGTGACATCGGGCGGCACCGTGATCAGCGGCATCGATGTCGATTTGAAGCGCGACGGCGACTGGACCGGCTTTTCCGGCGGCGCCACGGTCAAGGGCATTCCGGCCAAGGCCGCCGGCCGGGTGAAGGTGGCCAATGGCACCACCACCATCGAGCTTGCTTCCGGCCAGGCGACCGTCCAGGGCATCAAGGCGGCCATCGCCCAGGCTTCGACGATCAGTATCGCCAATGGCACGACGTCGCTGGACCGGCTGGTGCTCAAYCTCGGCGGCGGCACGGCGACKGTGACCGGCAAGGTCGGGCAGGCGCTCGACATCAACGCGACGCTGGCGCGGGTGCCGATGTCGCTCGCCAACAGTTTCTCGCCTGGCCTCGATGCCGCCGGTTCGATTTCCGGCACGGTCAAGGTGACCGGCGCGCCTTCCAGTCCGGCCGTTGCCTTCAATATTGACGCGGCCGGCGTGCAGACATCGCAGACCCGAGGCGCCGGTGTTAGCGCAGTGAGTGTTTCCTCGTCCGGCACCTTTGCCGGCAACAAGCTGACCTTCAACGCCAATCTCAGCGATGGCGGCGGACTTGGTCTCAAGGGCGGCGGCACGGTGACGACGGCAGGTACGCCGGCGCTGGTGCTCGACTTCAACGGCGCCGTGCCGTTCGGCATGCTCAGCCAGAAGCTGGCCGCGCAAGGCCTGGCGCTGACGGGAACCGCCAATGTCAATGTCCAGGTGCGCGGTCCGGCGACATCGCCCGGCATCGGCGGCAGCATCAGCACCTCGGGTGCGCGGCTGGTGGATGCGCGCTCGGGGCTCGCCGTCAACGATCTCACAGCCGATGTCTCGATCGGCGGCGGCGTCGCCAGGATCAACCGGCTCACCGGMACSYTGTCGACGCGCGGCAGCCTGTCGGCCAGTGGCACGGTCGGCATCAACCCGGCGCAAGGTTTTCCGGCCGACCTGTCGATCAAGCTCACCGACGGCCGCTATACGGACGGGCGCGTGGTGACCGCCAATCTTGGCGGCGACCTGACGATCAAGGGGCCGCTGACATCGGCACCGGTGATTGCCGGCACCGTCAACCTCGCCAAGACCGTCATTACGGTTCCGGACAAATTGCCGGGCTCGCTCTCGGCGCTCGACGTCAAGCACAAGAACGCGCCAGGCGCGGTCAAGGCGCAGGACAAGGCGCTGCGGCCGGCGACGGCCGGCGGCAAGGGCAGCGGCAGCGGGCTTGTGCTTGACGTCACCGTCAATGCGCCGAATCAGATATTCATCCAGGGCAGGGGCGTCGATGCCGAGCTCGGCGGCTCGCTCAAGCTGACCGGCCCGGCCTCGTCGCCGCAGGCCGTCGGCACCTTCACCCTGCAGCGCGGGCGGCTGTCGATCCTCGGCAAGCGGCTGACCTTCACCGAGGGTACCGTCGGCTTCTCCGGCTCGCTGGTGCCCTACCTCAACCTGACCGCGACCACGACGACGACCGGCGCCACCGTCACCATCGTCGTGTCGGGCGAGGCGACCAATCCGAAATTCACCTTCTCATCGGTGCCGGCGCTGCCCGAGGACGAGGTGCTGGCGCAACTAATCTTCGGTCGCTCGATGTCGAACCTGTCGCCGCTGCAGATCGCGCAGCTGGCCGAAGCGGCCGGGCAATTGGCCGGCGTCGGCGGCTCGACGTCGCTGCTGGAGAACCTGCGCAGCGCCATCGGCGTCGACGATCTCGATGTCACCACCGACGACCAGGGCGGCACRKCGGTCTCGRCSGGCAAGTATCTRAACGACCGCACCTATGTGACCATCCAGAAGGGCGACAAGCCGGGTTCGGGCAAGGCGACCATCGACCTCAATGTCGGGCGCGGCGTCAAGTTGCGCGGCGAGGCGACTGATGCCGGCGAGGCCAAGGGCGGCATCTTCTACGAAAAAGAATATTGAGGGCTGGCCCTCCACCATGGCCCGGACTGGCGCTGTCGTAACCAGTGCAAAAGTCTCAGTTTAATCGCCCTGAGTAGATTCTGGCGGAATCTGGGCGCACTAGCAATTTTGCGTCAAGACTGTCGCTATCGCGCGTACCGCTCCCTTTTCAAAGTTGCACATTCGCTAACATGTTCCCAATCCAAGCCGTCTTTGACATCATGGCCTGGATGCGGAATGTTAATCGGCGGAAAGCCAACAATGGGAGTTAGTCATGACAATCTATAAGAGTAATGGCGACAGCGTTCCGGATCACATCCTGGCCATGGCCGAAGAAGCCAAGGCAGGTAATGTCGATCGCCGCGAATTCCTGGCGCTCGCCAGCGTCTTCGGCGCCTCGACGGCGATGGCCTATGGCCTGCTCGGTCTCGCCGATCCGACGCCGGCAAAGGCGGATGAGGTAAAGGGCAAGAAGGGCGGCACTCTCAAGATCGCCCAGTGGATCAAGGATCCGAAGGACCCACGCAAGGCCGACTGGTCGGAAATCGCCAATGCCGAGCGCCAGGCGCTTGAGCCACTGGTCAAGTACACCACCGAATACACGTTCCGCCCTTATCTGCTTGAAAGCTGGGACGTCAACGACGACGCCACGCAGTACATACTGCATGTGCGCAAGGGCGTGACCTGGCACAACGGCGATGCTTTCACCGCCGATGACGTGGTGCACAACTTCAACCGCTGGGGCGAGAAGGCCGCCGAAGGCAATTCCATGCCCGGCCGTCTTGGCACGCTGTTCGACGACAAGACGGGCAAGTTGCGTGAAGGCGCGGTTACCAAGGTCGACGACATGACCGTCAAGCTGTCGCTCACCAAGCCCGACATCTCGATCATYCCCGGCATTTGYGACTAYGTYGCTCTCRTCGTCCACAAGWCCTTCGACGAAAAGGGCGGYGAYTTCAARGCCTGCCCGATCGGYACCGGYCCGTTCGARCTCGTCTCCTATGATGTCGGCCAGAAAGTGGTCTACAAGCGCCGCGCCGACGACAAATGGTGGGACGGCGAAGTGTTCCTCGATGGCCTGGAGTTCATTGACTACGGCACCGATCCGGCAGCCATGGTCAGCGCTTTCGAAGCAGGCGAAGTGCACACCAATTTCGAGACCTCGGCCGACTATGTCTCGATCCTCGACAAGATGGACCTGGTCAAGTCCGAGGTCGTCACCGCCTCGACTATCGTCTGCCGCACCAACGTCAACAACAAGCCTTATGGCGACCAGAAGGTGCGCAACGCGCTGCAGCTTGCGGTCGACAACAACGTCGTCCTCCAGCTCGGCTACGGCAATGCCGGTTCGGTCGCCGAGAACCACCATGTCTGCGCGATCCATCCGGAATATTACGAGCTGCCCAAGGTTGCCCGTGATCCGGCCAAGGCGAAGGCGCTGATGGCGGAAGCCGGGCAGGCCGATTTCGAACATGAACTGATCACCGTCGACGAGGATTGGCACAAGAACACCGGCGATGCGATCGCCGCCCAGTTGCGCGACGCCGGTATCAAGGTGAAGCGCACCGTGCTGCCGGGTTCGACGTTCTGGAACGACTGGCTGAAGTATCCGCTGTCGATGACCAACTGGAACATGCGGCCGCTCGGCGTCCAGGTTCTGGCGCTGGCCTATCGCACCGGCGAGGCCTGGAACGAGGCTGGCTGGTCGAACCCCGAGTGGGATGCCAAGCTCAATGCGGCGCTCGCCGTTGCCGACGCCGCCAAGCGCAAGGAAATGATGAAGGATATCGAGCAGATCCTGCAGGATTCCGGCATCATTATCCAACCCTACTGGCGCAAGCTCTACAGCCACTCGGTCAAGGCGGTGCAGAACTACAAGATGCACCCGACCTTCGAGCGCGACTACGGCAAGATCTGGCTCGACCAGGCTTGATCGCACCGACAAGGGAAAGGGGCGTCAGCCTCTTTCCCTGCTGTTTGCATCATCTGTCCCCGTTGGTCCGCGCTTCTCTAAAAAAGTTGCGGACTCCCGGGCAAGGTCATGCAACAAAAACAGGGTTGATCGCATCCGAAGGCCTGTTTGACGGCCAGCCTCGCCGGTCACGGCAGGGTTGGCTTTCATAGCCGGCTCAAACCCCAACCCATCGGCAGGGGGCCGCCATGCTTTCCTTCGTTATCAGGCGTCTTGGCACCATGGCATTGACGATGCTGTGCCTGACCATGGTCGTCTTCTTCCTGATCAACCTTGAGCCCAATCTGAAGAAGCTGGCGATCAGCCAGACCGAAATGCATACGTCGGCCGAGCAGCTCGAGAGCTGGCTGGCCGGGCATGGCTACCGGCAGAACTTCTTCGTCCGCTATGGGCAATGGCTGGGCGTCATGCCCAAGCAGCCGGTGACCGATCCGGCGACCGGCAAGCCGGCGCAGCGTTTCTCGTTTTGCAATGATCCGATCGTGCCGACCTTCGCCGGCGTTTTCGAGGGTGATTTCGGCTGCTCGACCAAGTTCAAGGCAACGGTCGCCTCCAAGCTGTTCCCGGCACTTGGCGCGACCGGCATCCTGATGTTCTGGGTGCTGGTGGTGATGGTGCCGATCTCGCTCTTGATCGGCATCCTGGCCGGTATGCGCGAGGGTTCGCGAACCGACCGGGTGCTGTCGGTGGCCTCGATCGCGTCGACGGCGACACCCGAATATGTGTCGGGCGTCATCTTCACCGTGATCTTCGCCTCCTGGCTTGGCTGGCTGAACGGCTCGGCCGCGTCGGCGAGCCAAGGCATCACCTTTTACAATTTCACGCTGCCGGTCATGACGCTGGCGATCTACGGCATCGGTTATATCGCCCGCATGACGCGCGCCTCGATGGTCGAGGTGATGACGCAGCAATATATCCGCACCGCCCGGTTGAAGGGTCTCTCCTTCCGCAGCGTGGTGGTCAAACATGCGCTGCGCAATGCGCTGATCGCGCCGTTCACCGTCATCATGCTGCAGTTTCCCTGGCTGCTCACCGGCGTCGTCATCGTCGAGGTGATGTTCCGCTATCAGGGTTTTGGCTACACGCTGGTCGAGGCCGCCGGCAACAACGACATCGACCTGCTGCTCGGCTGCTCGCTGGTCTCGGTGTTCATCGTCTTGATCACGCAGCTCATTTCCGATGTCGGCTACGCGTTTCTCAATCCGCGTATCAGAGTTCAGTAGGGGGCGAAGCGGATGCAGGTCCAATATATCAGTGCCTTCACCGTCGTTCTCGAAGTGCTGTCGCGCTTCTGGCCGGTCTGGATCGCGCTCATCATCGTCATGGGGGCGAGCTTCGCCTACAAGAAGAAGCTCGCGCTCTACGGCCAGCTGTTCGACAGCGGCGTCGGCATCGTCGGTGTCGGTATCTGCCTGTTCTGGCTGTTCACGGCGATCTTCGCGGCGACCATCTCGCCCTTTGATCCGCTGGCCCAGATCCCCGTGATGAAGGACGTGCTGCCGGGCGCGGTCGAGCCGCAGTCAGGTCTGGTCTATCTGTTCGGCGGCGACAAGCTTGCGCGCGACGTGTTTTCGCGCATGGTCTATGGCAGCCAGATCGTGCTGATCATCGCGCCGGCGGCGACCGGCTTCGCGCTGATGGTCGGCATCACGCTCGGCCTGCCGGCGGGCTATTATGGCGGCAAGATCGACACCGTGCTGTCGTTCCTGGCCAACCTCGTGCTGGCCTTCCCGGTGATCCTGCTGTTCTACCTGCTGGTGACGCCGGGCATCATGGACACGCCAATCCCCTATGCCATGGCCGGGGTGTTCTTCCTGTTTCCGATCATCTTCTTCAGCGTGCTGTTCTGGACGCGCTACAAGAACYGGCCCGACCGGATCTACATCCTGCTCGGCATCACCCTGATTGTCGGTGGCTGGATTTATCTCGGCCTGGTGTTCGACAAGGACCCGCTGCACATCGTCCACATCGATCCCAACCAGCTCAACATCTTCGTGGCGGTGGTGTTCGCCTCCAGCCCCGGCGTGTTCCGCATCGTGCGCGGCCTGGTTATGGACATCAAGACGCGCGACTATGTGGCGGCGGCGCAGACGCGCGGTGAATCGCCCTGGTACATCATGCTGTGGGAGATCCTGCCCAATGCGCGCGGACCGCTGATCGTCGATGCCTGCCTGCGCATCGGCTACACAACGATCCTGCTCGGTACGTTGGGCTATTTCGGCCTCGGCCTGGCGCCGGAAAGTCCTGACTGGGGCACGGCGATCAAGGACGCCAGCCGCTTGCTGCGCTCCTTCATCCACCCGGCGCTGCCGCCAACGATCGCATTGATGTCGTTCGTGCTGGGGCTCAACCTCCTGGCCGACTCGTTGCGTGAGCAATCGATGAAAGACTGATTGACGGGCTTCGGCCCGCATCTGGTAAAATTGGATTGGAGCGACCCATGAACGAGGCAGTTCGAAATCCCGCAGAGCCGATCATCGAGATCGAGAACCTKTCGATCTCSTTCTTCACCCGCAAGGGCGAGATACCGGCCGTCATGGATTTTTCCTGCACGGTCATGCCSGGYGAGGCGATGGGYATCGTCGGYGAATCCGGCTGCGGCAAGTCGACCGTGTCGCTCGGCATCATGCGCGACCTTTCCAACATCGGAAAGATCGTCGGCGGCAAGATCAAGTTCCAGGGCAAGGACATGGGCGAGCTGTCCGACGAGGAGCTGCGCGCCATCCGCGGCAACAAGATCGCCATGATCTACCAGGAGCCGATGGCCAGCCTCAACCCGGCGATGAAGGTCGGCCAGCAGCTGATGGAAGTGCCTCTGATCCACGACAAGGTGTCGAAGGAGGAGGCCTACAAACGCTCCCTCGACATGGTACGCGCGGTCAAGCTTCCGGACCCCGAGCGCATGATGCGCTCCTATCCGCACCAGCTCTCCGGTGGCCAGCAGCAGCGCATCGTCATCGCCATGGCGTTGCTGTCGAAGCCGGCGCTGCTTCTGCTCGACGAGCCGACGACGGCGCTCGACGTGACGGTGGAAGCGGGTATCGTCGAACTGGTCAAGGGGCTCGGCGAGAAGTTCGGCACCTCGATGATCTTCGTGTCGCACAATCTCGGCCTTATCCTGGAAACCTGCGACCGCATCACCGTGATGTATTCGGGCGAAGCGGTGGAGACCGGCAAGATCAAGGACGTGTTCGACCGGATGCGCCATCCCTACACACAAGGGCTGTTCCGTTCGATCCCGCTGCCTGGCGCCGACAAGAATTCGCGGCCGCTGATCTCCATCCCGGGGCAATTGCCGCTGCCGCATGAGCGGCCGAAGGGCTGCAATTTCGGCCCGCGCTGCCACCATTTCGTCGAGGGCGTCTGCAACGCCGCCGAGATCCCGATGATCGAGGTCGCTGGCCACGAGGGCCATTTCTCGCGCTGTGTGCGCTTCAACGAGATCGACTGGGAAGCGCTGCCGCCCGGCGCCAAGAAGGTCAATG
>NZ_JBFUGJ010000249.1:0-9008 GCF_056402975.1 Mesorhizobium sp. P3_A9
ATACTGGCGCTGGCGCCGGAGATCGGGCAGGCCTCGCGACGCGAGATTGCAGCGCTTACCGGTCTGGCGCCCTACGACTTCGATACCGGCACCTTCAAAGGTCGCCGCGTCATCTGGGGCGGCCGGCATGCTCTGCGCAGGTGGTCTACATGGCAGCGCTCACCGCCAGCCGCTCAAATCCCGTACTCAGAGCCTTCCACCAGCGTCTCATTGCCAACGGCAAGCAACCAAAGGTCGCCATCGTCGCCGTGGCCCGAAAGATTATGACCATCCTCAGCGCCATGCTTCGACACAACCAACCCTGGTGTCCAGACAAAGCCTGAAAACACAGTTGCTCATCCGTCTCGGCGCTACGCGCCGATCCACCTTCTCCCACAAGGAGAGAAGGAAGAGCCGCGCACAAGCGCTACGCCAGTTCCTCGGAATGATTGATCGCCACACCATACTCAGCGGCCGAGTCAAGAATCATGTGCCACAGGCTTTCGGCGAAGGTCGTAAACACCAGAAGGTTGAACACCGCCAATCCATCTCGATCAGTGCCGCGCCAAAGCGTGACGCTGGTGTGATCCATCGAGGTCGCGGCGGCTGTACTGACGGGGAATGCCCCCGGGTGCAGATCGATCGACGACAGCTTGGCCAGCATCGTCCGCGCCTTGGTGCCGGAGATGCTGATCAGCACGCGCGCATGCGATTGGTCGGACAGCGAAGCGGAAGATGCAAACGCCTGAGTGAGCGCCCCAATCCCATGCTTGCCGCCCTTCGACAGGACGAAAAACTGATCCGGTCCAGACCATATCAGCGTCGCGTCGGCCGTGCCGACCGCCTTCGGTGCTTCCGGAGCCACAACACCGAAGCGAGCCTCCGCAGCATTGGCCATCTCAGCCGCCTTGCCACGCCGCGCCATCACCTGGATGAGGTCGAAATTGCGGATCTCAGTCAACGAAACGCCAACATCGCCTGCCGCGCCAGACGGCCCGGCGACAAGCGCACGGTCGAGCGGGCTGCGGACGTCCCAGGAAAACTCAGCCACGCTGGCGCCCTCCATCCGGATCATAGAAGACGGGATTGCACAGCTCGACATCATAATCTTCGCCGCGAATTGGATCATGCGCATGGACGATCTCGCCGATACGTTCGCGGCCGCGCTCGACAAGCGCCAGCCCGATCCACTGGTCTGATGTCGGCGAGAAGCAGACCGAGGTGATATAGCCTTGGTCGTTGCCCGGTCCGGGTGTCTGCCCTTTCGGGATTATGTGCGCCCCGGAGCGCAGCCGGCGCGCTTTGTCGGTCGGCTTGACGCCGACCACGACCTGGCGATCCGGCGCGACCAGTGCCTCGCGTCCTGCCATCACGCGGCCGATATAGTCTTTCTTGGTCGACATCATCTTGCCGAGGCCAAGATCGGCAGCCGTCGTTGTGCCGCTCAGTTCCGGTCCGGCGATATGGCCCTTTTCAACGCGCATGACGCCGAGCGCCTCGGTGCCGTAAGGCGTGACGCCGAACGTCGCGCCGGCCAGCATCAGATTGCGTGCCATCGCCTCTCCGTAGCGCGCTGGTACCGAAATCTCGAACGCCATTTCGCCGGAGAAGGAGATGCGGAACAGCCGYGCCTTGATGCCGCCGCGCAATGCGACTTCGCGCGCGCCCATGAACGGGAAACCTTCGTTGGACAGGTCCTCGGCAGGGTCGACAATTTCTTTCAACAGATCGCGGGTTTTGGGGCCAGCGATCGAGAATTGCGCCCACTGGTCGGAGACSGAGGTCARYTGCACGTCGAGYTCGGGGAACAGCACCTGCCGGCAGAATTCGAGATGCTGCATCACCAGCCCGGCCTTGGCTGTCGTGGTGGTGAGGAAATAGTGGTCCTCGGCCAGCCGTGACGTCGTGCCGTCATCATAGACGATGCCGTCCTCGCGCAGCATCAGCCCGTAACGGGCTTTTCCCACGGCGAGATTGGAGAAGGTGTTGATGTAGACGCGGTCGAGGAAGGCACCGGCATCCGTGCCATGCACGTCGATCTTGCCGAGCGTCGAGACATCGCAGAAGCCGACGCCTGAGCGCACCGCCTTGACCTCGCGGGTGACCGATTCCAGCCAGTCCTTCTCGCCGGCGCGCGGGTACCACTGCGCCCGCTTCCAGAGACCAGTGTCGACGAAGATSGCRCCCTGTTCGGCTGCCCAGTGATGCGACGGCGTCAAYCTKGTSGCRTGGAACGTCTCGTCGCGATGATGGCCGGCGAAGGCGCCGATGGCGACGGGCACGTAAGGCGGCCGGTAGATCGTCGTGCCGGTCTCGGGAATGGACCGGCCGCTGACAGCCGCCATGATGGCGAGGCCGGCTACGTTCGATGTCTTGCCCTGGTCGGTCGCCATGCCGAGCGTGGTGTAGCGCTTCAGATGCTCGACCGATTCAAAACCTTCACGCTGGGCGAGTTCGATGTCGGACGCGGTCACGTCGTGCTGGTAGTCGACGAAGGCCTTACCCTTGCCGGCGACATGCCAGAGCGGCGCCAGCGAAAACGCCTCGTCGTCGGCGAGCGGCGCAGAACCGACCGTGCCGTTGCGTCCGACATCCCGCGCTGCTGCTGCACCGGCGGCGAACCCTTCAGCCAGGCAGGCGCCGAGGCCGAAGGCACCGTTGGCGGCACCGGCGGCAACCATGCCGGGAGGCGCGCCATCCGGCACGAAGGCMGCWATATCRTCSYGCCATTTCGGCCGGCCGCGATGGTAGGAAGTCAGCCCGACCGCCGGGTTCCAGCCGCCGGARACCGCGAGCCCGTCGGCCTCGAGTTCGGCGCGTGCTCCGCCGGTCAGCGACACCGCAATTTTCCGCACGCCATCCTTGCCGCCTTCGACGCCGCAGACGGAACCATGCAGAACTGTGAAGCCATTCTTGGAGGCCAGCGAGCGATGTGCCGGCGTAACATCAGGCCGTGCGTCGATCACCGCGGCGATCTGCAGCCCGGCTGCGAGCGCTGTCTCGACCGTGCGCCAGCCATCCTCGTTGTTGGTGAACAGTGCGACCCGTTTTGCCGGAGCGGCAGCATAGCGCCCGACATAGGTCCGCATCGCCGACGCCATCATCACGCCGGGTGTGTCATTGCCGGCAAAGACGATGGGACGTTCGATGGCGCCGGCGGCAACGATGCAGCGCTTGGCCACGATCCGCCACAGCCGCTGGCGCACCTGATGTTCGGGCGGCGAGGGCAGGTGGTCGCTGACCCGCTCCAGCGCACCATAGGTGCCACCGTCATAGACGCCGAACAGCGTCGTGCGGGTCATGAGGCGGACATCGGGCATCGAACCCAGCTCGGCCAGCGTCCGCGACAGCCATTCGGTGGCCGGCAGGCCATCGATCGTACCGCCATCCGAGAGCAGGCGGCCGCCAGGCGTGAAATCTTCCTCGCAGAGAATAACGCGGGCGCCGCTGCGGCCGGCGGCAAGTGCCGCGGCAAGGCCGGCCGGACCGGAACCGGCGATCAGCACGTCACAATGCGCCCAGGCCTTGTCGTAGTGGTCGGGATCGGCAACGCCCGCAGCGCGGCCAAGGCCGGCGGCGCGGCGGATCGCCGGCTCGTAGATCGCTTCCCAGAATTTTGCCGGCCACATGAAGGTCTTGTAGTAGAAGCCGGCGACGAAGATCGGCGCGAACAGCTGGTTGACCGACATCACATCATGGCGCAGCGACGGCCAACGGTTCTGGCTGGCGGCTTCCAGCCCTTCATAGAGCTCAGCGGTCGTCGCCTTGGTGTTCGGCTCGCGCCGGGCACCTGTGCGCAGTTCGACCAGCGCGTTGGGCTCTTCCGAGCCTGACGTCAGGATGCCGCGCGGGCGATGGTATTTGAACGAGCGGCCGACCAGCTTGACGCCATTGGCGATCAGCGCCGACGCCAACGTGTCGCCCTGGAAGCCGGAAAAACTCTTGCCGTCGAAACGGAAATTCAGCGACGCCGAGCGGTCGATGAGACCGCCACTGTCCAGCCGGTTTGTCTGCGCGCCGGCCATCACGCGCCAACCTTCGCGGCACCAGCGCCCGCAGCCGCCTCGACCGAAGAAATTTCATGCGTCAGCGTGTTGCGGGTGACCTTAAGCCAGGCCCGGCAACCGCCGCCATGATACCAGTTCTCGCTCATCACGCCGGCGATATTGTCGCGCAGATAGACATAGTCGTAGACGGCATCTTCGCCGGCATCCGCCGTCGGCCGCACCGGCTTGGCGTCGCCGAGATAGGTGAACTCGCCGAGTTCGCGTTCGCCGCAGAAGGGACAGGTGATGCGCATGTGGCCGTCCTCAGTGCAGGTTCGGTTGGGCGCCCTGGCCCTTTTCGTCGATCATGGCACCAGTCCGGAACCGGTCGAGGCGGAACCTTGCAGCTTCTTCATGTGGCGTATCGCGGGCCAGCAGATGAGCAAAGACGAAGCCGGAACCCGGAGTCGCCTTGAAGCCGCCATAGCACCAGCCGGCGTTGAGATAGAGCCCGTCGACCGGCGTCTTGTCGATGATCGGCGAGCCGTCCATCGACATGTCCATGATGCCGCCCCACTGGCGCAAAAGCCGCACGCGGCCGATCATCGGCATCAGCGCCATGCCGCCCTCGCAGACATCCTCCATCACAGGCATGTTGCCGCGCTGGGMGTAGGAATTGTAGCCGTCAATGTCGCCGCCGAAGACCAGGCCACCCTTGTCCGACTGGCTGACATAGAAGTGGCCGGCGCCGAAGGTCATGACTCCGGGGATCAGCGGCTTGATCGCCTCGGAGACGAAGGCCTGTAGCACATGGCTTTCGATCGGCAGACGCAAGCCCGCCATATCAGCGACGCGCGACGAGGAGCCGGCAACCGCCATGCCGACCTTGCCGGCGCCGATCTTGCCACGCGACGTCTCGACCCCGGTCACCTTGCCATTGGCGTCCCTGACGAAACCAGTCACCTCGCAATTCTGGATGATGTCGACGCCGAGCCCGCTCGCCGCATGGGCATAACCCCAGACCACGGCGTCGTGCCGCGCCGTGCCGCCGCGGCGCTGCAGCAATCCGCCTTGCACGGGAAAAC
The DNA here is from genome assembly GCF_056402975.1 of Mesorhizobium sp. P3_A9. Taxonomy (NCBI): domain Bacteria; kingdom Pseudomonadati; phylum Pseudomonadota; class Alphaproteobacteria; order Hyphomicrobiales; family Phyllobacteriaceae; genus Mesorhizobium; species Mesorhizobium sp. P3_A9. Next base: position 5,051 of record NZ_JBFUGJ010000249.1, read on the forward strand.
GCGCATTGTCGTAGTTCAGGAACGGTATCATCTTCTTGACCGCGGCGAGGTCGAGCAGTTCGGCGTCGATGCCGTTGATGCGCATGGTGTTGCCGCGCCGCGCATAGGCGTCCCGCTGGGCGTCTGAGTGGTAGAGGTTGATGACGCCGCGCTGGCTGACCATCGAATTGTAGTTGAGGTCCTGCTCCATCCGCTCCCACAGCTTCATCGACAATTCGTAGAAGCCGGTGTTGCCGGGCAGGCCGTAATTGGAGCGGATGATGGTGGTGTTGCGGCCGGCATTGCCGGAACCGATCCAGCCTTTTTCCAGCACGGCGACATTCCTGATGCCGTATTCGCTGGCGAGGAACCAGGCGGTGGCCAAGCCATGGCCGCCGCCGCCGATGATCACCACGTCGTAGTGGTCCTTCGGCGTGGCGTCGCGCCAGGTGCGCTGCCAGTTCTTGTGGCCGGAAAGGGCGGCGCGGGCGAGCGAGAAGATCGAGTATTTCATCAGGTCATTCCGAGGTCGCTCGCCTCACACCAGACATTAGATGTCCAGCGTGTGGTCGCGCTCCCATTGCGTGAAGTGCGACGCATAGGAATTCCATTCCTGGTGCTTCAGCTTTAGGTAGGCCGACGAGAATTCCTCACCCAGCGCCGCCTTGAGCGATTTGTCCTTGTCGAACTCGCGCAGCGCGTCGAGCAGGTTGAGCGGCAGTTTCGGYGCGCCCTTCACSGTATGKCCGTGCTGGTACATGTCGATGTCGTAGCGCTTGCCGGGATCGGCCTTSGAGCGGATGCCGTCGAGGCCSGCGGCRATGATCACYGCCTGCAGCAGATAGGGGTTGGCGGCACCGTCCGGCAGCCGCAGYTCGAAGCGGCCGGGGCCGGGCACGCGCACCATGTGGGTGCGGTTGTTGCCGGTCCAGGTCACCGTGTTCGGGGCCCAGGTTGCGCCCGAGATCGTGCGCGGCGCGTTGATGCGCTTGTAGGAGTTGACCGTCGGGTTGGTGATGGCGGCCAAGGCCGAGGCGTGCTTCATGATGCCGCCGAGGAAATTCTTGCCCTTGGCCGACAGGCCGAGTTCCATCGCATTGTCGGCGAAGACGTTGGTCTTGCCAGCCCTGTCCCACACCGAGATATGGGCATGGCAGCCATTGCCGGTCAGGCCCTGGAAGGGTTTTGGCATGAAGGTGGCACGCAGGCCGTGCTTTTCGGCGACCGACCTGACCATGAATTTGAAGAAGGAGTGCTTGTCGGCGGTCGCCAGCGCGTCGTCGAAGGCCCAGTTCATCTCGAACTGGCCGTTGGCGTCCTCRTGGTCGTTCTGGTAGGSGCYCCACCCCAGCGCCAGCATGTGGTCGCAGATCTCGGCGATCACGTCATAGCGGCGCATCACCGCCTGCTGGTCRTAGCARGGCTTTGATGCSGTGTCGTATTGGTCGGAGATGACGCTGCCGTCCGGCGAGATCAGGAAGAACTCGGCCTCGACGCCGGTCTTGACATGCATGCCGTCGCCGGCGGCCTCCGCGATCAGCCGCCTCAGCGTGTTGCGCGGCGTCTGGTCGACCTCCTTGTCGTCCATGATGCAGTTGGCGGCGACCCAGGCCACCTCTTTTTTCCATGGCAACTGGATGACCGAGTCCGGATCCGGCACCGCCAGCATGTCTGGATGCGCCGGGGTCAGGTCGAGCCAGGTGGCGAAACCGGCAAAGCCGGCGCCGTCTTTCTGCATATCGGCGATGGCCTGCGCCGGCACCAGCTTGGCRCGCTGGCCACCGAACAGGTCGGTGTAGGAAATCATGAAATATTTGACGCCGTTCTCTTTGGCGAAKGCGGCGAGATCGTTCCCCATTATAGTTCCTCGCTTGGTATTTTGGATGCTGTTTTAGAAGCCGTTTTTCCCCGGTATCCAGTTGGTGCCGGCCAGCGGCACGCCGGCCATGGCGGCGGCTTCGATGGTGAGCGCGACGAGATCCTCGGGCTCGAGATTGTGCAGGCTGTTCTTGCCGCAGGCGCGGGCAATGGTTTGAGCCTCCAGCGTCATCACCTTGAGGTAGTTGGCCAGACGGCGTCCGGCAGCCACCGGGTCGACCCGCTTCATCAGTTTGGGGTCCTGCGTGGTGATGCCGGCGGGGTCRCGSCCCTCRTGCCAGTCGTCATAGGCGCCGGCCGTGGTGCCGAGYTCGTTGTACTCSGMCTCCCAGCGSGGRTCGTTGTCGCCGAGCGCSACCAGYGCSGCSGTGCCGATCGACACCGCGTCGACGCCGAGCGCCAGCGCCTTGGCGACATCGGCGCCGTTGCGGATGCCGCCCGAGATGATCAGCTGCACCTTGCGGTGCATGCCGAGATCCTGCAGCGCCTGCACCGCCGGCCTGATGCAGGCAAGCGTCGGCTGGCCGACATTCTCGATGAACACTTCCTGCGTCGCCGCAGTGCCGCCCTGCATGCCGTCGACGACGACGACATCTGCGCCGGCCTTCACCGCAAGGGCCGTATCGTAATAGGGGCGGGCGCCGCCGACCTTGACGTAGATCGGCTTTTCCCAGTCGGTGATCTCGCGCAGTTCGAGGATCTTGATCTCGAGATCGTCCGGGCCGGTCCAGTCGGGATGGCGCGAGGCCGAGCGCTGGTCGATGCCCTTCGGCAGCGTGCGCATTTCGGCGACACGGTCGGAGATCTTCTGGCCAAGCAGCATGCCGCCGCCGCCGGGCTTGGCGCCTTGGCCGACGACAACTTCGATCGCATCGGCGCGGCGCAGGTCGCGCAAATTCATGCCGTAGCGCGAGGGCAGATACTGATAAACCAGTTGCTTGGAATGGCCGCGCTCTTCCTCGGTCATGCCGCCATCGCCCGTCGTGGTCGAGGTGCCGGACAGTGTCGCGCCGCGCCCGAGCGCTTCCTTGGCGGGACCGGACAGCGAGCCAAAGCTCATGCCGGCGATGGTGATCGGGATCTTCAGCTCGATCGGCTTCTTGGCATGGCGCGAGCCCAGCACCACTGATGTGTCGCAGCGTTCGCGATAGCCTTCGAGCGGATAGCGCGAGATCGAGGCGCCGAGGAACAAAAGGTCGTCGAAATGCGGCAGCTTGCGCTTGGCGCCGGCGCCTCTGATGTCATAGATACCGGTCGCCGCGGCACGGCGGATTTCGGAAAGCGTGTAGTCGTCGAAGGTCGCGGATTTGCGCGGCGTCGTCGGCGGGTTGCGATAGGTCATGCTGCCTCAATACGCGTCGGCGTTGTCGATATTGAAATTGTAGAGCGTGCGCGCCGAGCCGTAGCGTTTGAATTCCGACGGCTTGACGCCGGTGACGCCGGCACGGTCGAGCAGGCCCTGCAGCAATTCCAGATGCTCGGGCCGCATCTCCTTGGCGATGCAGTCGGCACCCAGGCTGTCGACCTTGCCGCGTACGAACAGCCGTGCCTCGTAGATGGAATCGCCCAGCGCATCGCCGGCATCGCCCAGCACCACCAGATTTCCGGATTGCGCCATGAAGGCCGACATGTGGCCGATATTGCCGTGCACGACGATGTCGATGCCCTTCATCGAAATGCCGCAGCGCGACGAGGCATTGCCCTCGATGACCAGCAGTCCGCCCTTGCCGGTGGCGCCGGCATACTGGCTGGCATCGCCTTTGATCGTGATCGAGCCCGACATCATGTTTTCGCCGACGCCCGGTCCGGCCGAACCGTGCACGGTGATGGCGCTGCCGGAATTCATGCCGCCGCAGTAGTAGCCGACGCTGCCGCGCACATCGATGGAAACAGGCTGGTCGACGCCGACGGCGACCGAATGGCTGCCCTTCGGGTGCAGCACCTCCCACGCCGTTTCATTCGAACCAGGCGTCAGATTATGCAGCGCCTGGTTGAGCTCGCGCAGCGACRRCWCRTCGAGGTCGAASACCCKSGMRGCGTGGTCGYKCGYYRCCGYCTTTGAAMGTTTKGTTGCCGGCATGAACTCAATGCTCCCAGAAAT
>NZ_JBFUGJ010000250.1:0-8875 GCF_056402975.1 Mesorhizobium sp. P3_A9
GCTTCATCAGCCTCGGCATCCTGCTGCACGCCACCAACGAAACGATGGTGGCGACCGTCATGCCAGCCATGGTTGGTGAAATGGCCGGCGTGCAGCTCGTCGGCTGGTCGCTGGCGGTCTATGAACTCGGCGCCATCGTCGCCGGTGCCGCCGCCGGACGGTTGGTGAGCTACGTGGCGCTGCGCACCAATATGGTGGTCGCGGCCCTGCTCTACGCGGCCGGGGCGCTGATCTGCGCCACCTCGCCGTCCATGCAATTGTTCCTCGCCGGTCGCCTGGTCGAAGGGCTGGGCGGCGGCGCGCTGGTATCGCTGGCTTTCGTCTCGGTCGAGCGGCTGTTCTCGCGTGCCATCTGGCCGCAGCTTTTCGGCATCATGTCGGCGATCTGGGGCGTCGCGGCGTTCAGCGGCCCGTTGCTGGGCGCAATCATGACCGAGCTTCTCTCGTGGCGCTGGGCCTTCGGCGTCTTCACTCTCGGCGGAACCGCCATGGCGCTGGCCAGCTTCCTCGTGCTCAACACGCCGGAGGCGACGCGACCCGTGCTGAGCGCCGGCAAGGTGCCGCCCTTCCCGTTCGCCGCCCTTGGCTGCCTTGCCGTCGCCGTGGTGCTGATCGCCTCGGCCGGCGTCGACATTGCCGTGCTTCGCTCCTCGCTGCTGATCGTCCTTGGCCTCGCCGGCCTGGCGCTGTTCTTCACCATCGACGCGCTGAAGCCGCGCTCGCGGCTTTTCCCGTCGCGGCTGTTCTCGTGGCGCACGCCGGTCGGCGCCGGCATGACCATGGTCGCCGCCTTTTCCGTCGCCACCTGCTCCTTCGGCGTCTACGGACCGCTGCTGCTAACCAGCCTGCATGACATTCCGCTGCTGACCACGGGCTACATCATCGCCGCCGAATCGATCGCCTGGTCGATCCTGTCGATCSTCGTCGCCAACGCGCCGCCGCATCGCGAGCGGCTGATCATCGTCGCCGGCGCGCTGATGATCGCGGCGGGCATTGCGGGCTTTGCCTATACGATCCCGCTGGGCTCGATCCCGCTGATCCTGGTCTGCGCCCTGTTGCAGGGCGGCGGCTTCGGCATTGCCTGGCCGTTCCTGACCCGCGTCATCGTCGCCTCCGCCCCGGACGACGAACAGACCATCGCCTCGGCCGCCGTGCCGACCATGCAGCGCATAGGCTATGCCGTGGGTGCCGCGCTTGCCGGCATCGTCGCCAATGCCAGCGGCTTTTCGCAAGGGCTGAACCACGACGCGGCGGCCAATGTCGCGAGCTGGCTGTTCCTCGCCTTCGTGCCGCTCGGCCTTCTCGGCTGCCTAGCGGCCTTGCGGGCATCAGCGGCGCCAAACCGACCGCTGGAAGCTATCGGCTGACGCAAGTTTAAGGCTGCCTCACTCGACCACACGCAGCCGATAGCCGACACCGGTCTCGGTGGTGATGTGCTGTGGTTGGTCGGGGGTCTTCTCAATCTTTTGCCTGAGCTGCCTGACATAGACCCTGAGATACTGCACGTCGGTCGTATCGCCCCAGATCTGCTTCAGGATAAAATGGTGGGTCAGCACCTTGCCGGCATGCTGCACCAGGATGCGCAATATGTCGTATTCCTTCGGCGAGAGTTTTATCTCCTTGCCCTCGACCTTGACGATGCGCTTGACCAGATCGACGCTGAGGTCGCCGCTCTGGAACACAGGCTTTTCGCCCTGTTGCTGGAACTTGTGCCGCAGCGCCACGCGGATGCGCGCCACCAGTTCGTTCATACCGAACGGCTTGGTGACATAATCGTCGGCGCCGAGTTCCAGAGCCTGGACGATGCCGGCCTCGTCGGTGCGGCTGGAGAGAATGACGACAGGAATGTCGAGGCCGTCGTCGCGCCATTTGCGCAGCAGCTCATGGCCGCTCATGCCGGGCAGGCCGAGATCGAGCAGCACCAGGTCCGGCTTTTCCTGGTCCATCAATTCGATCGCCGCCTTGGCGTTCGGCGCCTCGCTGACCGCATAGCCCTGGCTGCCTAGGCCGACCCGCAGCAGTTTGCGGATCGGCGGCTCGTCATCGACAACCAATATCCTGACATTCGCGTTCGTCATGCCAAATCATCCACATCATTGTCGTCCGTATTGGCGGCGCTGAGATCGGGCGGGTTCGCAGGCTTCGGCATTTTGATGGTGAAAACCGCGCCCGAACGGTCGGTTCGGTTTGCCGCCGTGATCGTGCCCCCCATCGCCTCGATGAAGCCGCGGCAGATCGATAGCCCAAGCCCGGTGCCGGCGCGAACCTGGTCACGCTTGCGCACCCGGTAGAACGTGTCGAAAATCCGTTCCAGATCACCGGGGGGAATGCCCGGCCCCTCATCCATGATCTGCAGGATGACGGACCCATTGTCGCTCCAGCCCTGCACGCGGATCGTCGAGCCGGCCGGTGCGTATTTCGCCGCATTGTCGAGGAGGTTGAACAGCGCCTGCTCGAACAGGACGGGATCGACCTTCAACATCGGCAAATCCGGGGGGATATCCACCTCGGTCTTATGCTCGCCGATGATTTTCCTGGCCCTCTGCAGGGCGGAGCCGACGATGTCACCGACATAGTGSAAGGCGAAGTTCGGCTCCATTGCGCCGGACTCGATCTTGGTCATGTCGAGCAAATTGGCGATGAAGCGGTTCAGCCGCTCGGACTCGTCGAGCACGGTCGTCAGCAATTCCGCCCGGTCCTCTTCGGGAAGTGCCGGCGCGAATTCCCGCAGCGTGCCGGCAGCGCCCATGATGGCGGCGAGCGGCGTTTTCAGATCATGCGAAATGGAGGTCAGCAGCGCCGAGCGCAACCGATCGGCCTCGGCCAGGAGCTTGGCCCGGTCGACATCGGCGACGAGCTGGATACGTTCGATGGCGACCGCTGCTTGGTCGGCCAGCGCGTCGAGCAGGCGCTGCTGCTCCGGCGTCAGCAGCGGCCCCTGTTTGTCATTGTCGAGGCCGACGACACCGATTGCCGTCCGTCCTGTCCGCAACGGAAGATAGAGGCGCTTGGCGCCAGGCAACGTGTCGGCGCCGCGCCCGGCAGCACGATTGTGCTCCCATGCCCAGCGGGCGGCCGCGATGTCGGCCTCGGCCAGCGTGTCGTCGGGCGGATAGCCGGCCTTGACGGTGATGGTGCCGTCTTCGGGCAGAAGCAGCACCACACGCAGCTTCAGCATCGAGGCGATCTGGAAGGCGGTGGCCCACAGAACGTCGTCGAGCGTGCCGGCACCGGCGAGCTTCTTTGAAAAGAGGTAGATGTCTTCCGTGGCCCGCGCCCGCGAGCGGGCGGCGATTGCCTGGCGCTGCACGCGCACCGTCAGATTGCTGGCAATGACGGCGACGACCAGGAACACGCCGAGCGCGACAATGCTCTCCGGATCCCGGATCGTCAGCGTGTAGCGCGGCTCGAGGAAGAAATAGTTGAAGGCAAGGGCGCTGGCGAGACAGGCGTACAGAGCCGGCCATAGACCGCCGGTCACCGCCGACGCCAGCACCCCGATGAGGAAGATGATCGCCAGGTTGCGAACATCGAGAAACTGGTCGAGCAGGACGGCAAAGGCGAGCGAGCCGGCGACGAAGGCCGTGGCCTTGAGATAGGGCCAGATCTCGAACTGCCATTGCTCGTCCGCCGGCTTGACGCTTCTCGACACCGCATCGTTGCGTTCGGTTCCCGAAATGACATGGACGCTGATGTCGCCGGCATTGCGGATGAGATCATAGGTCAGCGAACCTTCGATCAATTCGCGCCAGCGCGACCGGGTCGGCCGGCCGACCACGATGTGGGTAAAATTGTTCGCCGTCGCATAGCGCACGATGTCCTGCGCCACGTTCTGACCCGGAATGGTCGTCACCTCGGCACCGAGCTGTTGGGCGAGGCGCAAATTGTTTGCGAGCCGATCCTTGTCTGCCTCGGGCATGCTGGCCGAGCGAGGACTGTCGACATGCAGTGCCGTCCACGGGGCACGCAGCCGGTCCGCCAGCCGGCGCGCATAGCGGATGCGGGCCGCTCCGCCCGGGCGGGCGTCGAGACAGACGAGGACCCTTTCCCCTGCAGCCCAGGGGCCTTGGATGGCATGCGACTGCATGTGATTGAGCAACTGCTCGTCGACGCGCTGCGCGGTGCGGCGAAGCGCCAGTTCCCTGAGCGCCGTCAGATTGCCGGGCGAGAAATAGTTCTCGATAGCGCGCTGGGCGGTGTTGGGGAAGTAGACCTTGCCTTCCTCGAGCCGCTTGATCAGGTCGTCGGGGGTAAGATCGATGATCTCGACATCGTCGGCCTGGTCGATGATGGAATCGGGAACCGTCTCACGGACCCTGACCTTGGTGATCTGGGCGACGACATCGTTCAGGCTTTCGACATGCTGGACGTTGAGCGTCGTGTAGACATCGATGCCTTGCGTCAGGATTTCCTGGACGTCGAGATAGCGCTTGGGGTGGCGGCTGCCGGGCGCATTGGTGTGGGCTAGTTCATCGACGAGGACCAGCGCCGGACGCCGGGCGAKGATGGCGTCGATATCCATCTCGTCGAGSATGCGCCCCTTGTAGTCGACYTTSCGGCGSGGAATGAYTTCATARCCYTCGACCAGAGCCWGGGTTTCCTTGCGGCCATGCGTCTCGACGACGCCGATCACCACATCGATGCCGTCGGCCAGCCTGGCACGGCCCGACATCAGCATTTCGTAGGTCTTGCCGACACCGGGTGCCGCGCCAAGGAATATCCGCAGACGGCCGCGTCCCTCCCGCTCGGCATGCTCGAGCAGCGCGTCGGGGGAAGGTCTGTTTTCGTTGCTGCGGTCGTCCGGCATCAGGATCGATCATGGAGGGGTCCGGGGATGCTGTCGATCCCCGGTCCGCGCCATCAACTACTTAGCGGCGTCCAGCGCCAGGTTGAGCGCCAGCACATTGACCACCGGCTCTCCCATGAAGCCGAGTTCCCTGCTCTGGACTTGACCGTCGACAAGCGCCTTGATCTTGGCTTCGTCGATGCCCCTGGCCTTGGCCACGCGCGGAACCTGGAAATAGGCGGCCTCCGGGCTGATATGCGGATCGAGGCCGCTGCCCGATGACGTCACCATATCCATCGGCACTTGCGCGTTCGGGTTCTCCGCCTTCAGCTTGTCGGCATCGCCCTTGATGCGCTCGATCAGCTTTGGATTGGTCGGGCCGAGATTGGTGCCGCCGGAGGCGGTGGCGTCGTAGCCATTGCTGCCGGCCGCTGAAATCCGGCCATGGAAATACTTGTCGCTGGCAAAGCCCTGGCCGATCAGCTCGGAGCCGATGACCTTGCCGTCCTTCTCGATCAGGCTGCCATTGGCCTGGCGCGGGAACAGCGCCTGGGCAATGCCGGTCATGCCGATCGGATAGATCAGGCCGGTCAGGACCGTGAAGAAGACGATCATGATGATCGCGGGTCTTATCTGGGTGAGCATGGAACTTGTTCCTTAAGCGAGGCCGAGGGCGGTGACGATCATGTCGATCGCCTTGATGCCGACGAAGGGGACAATGATGCCGCCGAGGCCGTAGACCAGGAGGTTGCGGCTGAGCAGCGCGCCGGCGCCGATGGCGCGATACTTGACGCCTTTCAGCGACAGCGGGATCAGCGCGATGATGATCAGCGCGTTGAAGATGATGGCCGACAGGATGGCGCTCTGCGGCGTCGCCAGATGCATGATGTTGAGCGCCTGCAGCGGGCCGGTGGTCTGCCCCGGCGCGACGTAGAAGACGGCGAACATGGCCGGGATGATGGCAAAGTACTTGGCGACATCGTTGGCGATCGAGAAGGTCGTCAGCGAGCCGCGCGTCATCAGCAGAGCCTTGCCGATCTCGACGATCTCGATGAGCTTGGTCGGATCGCTGTCGAGATCGATCATGTTGCCGGCTTCGCGCGCGGCAACCGTGCCGGTGTTCATGGCGACGCCGACATCGGCCTGGGCAAGGGCGGGCGCATCATTCGTGCCGTCGCCGCACATGGCGACGAGCTTGCCCTTGGCCTGTTCGTCGCGGATCAGCTTCAGCTTGTCCTCGGGCGTCGCCTGGGCAAGGAAGTCGTCGACGCCGGCCTCCGCCGCGATCGCGGCCGCCGTCAAAGGATTGTCGCCGGTGATCATCACCGTGCGGATGCCCATGCGGCGGAGTTCCGTGAAGCGCTCGCTGATGCCGCCCTTGACGATGTCCTTGAGATGGACGACGCCGAGCAGGCGCCCGTCGCGCTCGACCGCCAGCGGCGTGCCGCCGGACTTCGCGACCTCGTCCGCGATCGCCTGGAGATCCTTGACGGACTCGCTGCTCGGACGCGTGCCGTGGGCGGCGACCGTCGACTGGTTGACATGGGCAAGCACGGAATCGACCGCGCCCTTGCGCACCGACGAGCCATCGACATCGACACCGCTCATGCGGGTCTGCGCGGTAAAGGGAACGAAGGTTGCGTGCAGCGTTGCCATGTCACGGGCGCGGATGCCGTATTTCTCCTTGGCCAGGACGACGATCGAGCGGCCTTCCGGCGTTTCGTCGGCGAGCGAGGCGAGCTGCGCCGCGTCGGCCAGTTCCTGTTCGGTGACGCCCCTGACCGGACGGAATTCCGTCGCCTGGCGGTTGCCGAGCGTGATCGTGCCGGTCTTGTCGAGCAGCAGCGTGTCGACGTCGCCGGCTGCCTCGACGGCGCGGCCCGACATGGCCAGCACATTGAAGCGCACCAGGCGGTCCATGCCGGCGATGCCGATGGCCGACAGCAGCGCGCCGATCGTGGTCGGGATCAGGGTGACGAACAGGGCGACGAGCACGGTTACCGAGATATAGCCGCCCGAATAGGAGGCAAAGCTCGGGATGGTTGCGGTGGCCAGCACGAAGATCAGCGTCATGCCGACCAAAAGGATGTTGAGCGCGATCTCGTTCGGCGTCTTCTGGCGCTCGGCACCTTCGACCAGCGAGATCATGCGGTCGAGGAAGGTGTGGCCGGAGGCGGCCGTGATGCGCAAACGGATCCAGTCGGACAGCACCTGCGTGCCGCCGGTGACCGCCGAACGGTCGCCGCCGGATTCGCGGATGACGGGGGCCGACTCGCCGGTGATCGCCGCTTCGTTGACCGAGGCGACGCCTTCGATCACCTCGCCGTCCGACGGGATGATGTCGCCGGCTTCGACCAGAACGATGTCACCAACCTTCAGGCTGGTGCCGGGCACGAGCTTGAACTTGGTCCTGTCCTCGCCGGCTAGCAGCTTGGCCTGGGTCTCGGTGCGCGCCTTGCGCAGCGAGTCGGCTTGCGCCTTGCCGCGCCCCTCGGCGACCGCTTCGGCGAAATTGGCGAACAGCACGGTAAACCACAGCCAGATGATGATCTGCAGCGTGAACTTGAAATCACCGCCACCGGTAATGAGATCCCTGACGAACAGAACAGTGGTCAGCGCCGAGACGACGGCGACGACGAACATCACCGGGTTCTTGATCAGGGTGCGCGGGTTCAATTTCTTGAAGGCCCCACCAATGGCGGGCCACAGGATGCTGGCATCCATGATGCTAGCGGATTTGGACTGGCTCATTTGTTGGCTCCAGTATCTGAAATGTTGGCAGGCACCGATCGATCGGATGCCGAAGGAAGATGCGGCGGCCCATAGACCAGCAGCCAGATGACGATCATGGCTGCCGCAATGCCGAGGAAAGTGGACACGGTCGGGAAAGGAGGGGGGATTGTCTCCCCCTCCCTGTCGGTCCGACGCTCAACCTTGCGACGCATGTTTTTGAACCAGGACATGATTTTGACCCAAGACGGGGCGCTCTCAGAAGGTCTGACCATGGATCATGGCCAGGTGTTCGACGATCGGTCCGATCGCCAGCGCCGGGAAGAAGGTGAGGCCGACAACGATCAGGATGACGCCGACCAGCAGCCCGACGAACAGCGGACCGTCGGTCGGGAAGGTACCGGCGGAGGCGGGCACCGTCTTTTTCGCCACCAGAGAGCCGGCGATGGCAAGCGCCGGGATGATGACGAAGAAGCGACCTACCCACATGGTGATGCCGAGCGTGATGTTGTACCAGGGCGTGTTGCCGGAAAGGCCGCCAAAGGCCGAGCCGTTGTTCGCTGCCGCCGAGGTGTAGGCATAGAGAACTTCGGAGAAGCCGTGCGGACCGCCATTGGCCATCGAGGCCACGGCGCTTGGCAGCACGACCGCGATGGCCGTGAAGACCAGCATGACCAGAGGCAGGGCGAGGATGGCGAGCATCGCCATCTTGACCTCCTTGGCCTCGATCTTCTTGCCGAGATATTCGGGCGTGCGGCCGACCATCAGGCCGGCAACGAAGACAGCGACGACGATGAACATCAGGATGCCGTAGAAACCGGCGCCGACGCCGCCGACGATGACTTCGCCGAGCTGCATGTTGATCATCGGGATGAAGCCGCCGATCGCGGTGAACGAGTCATGCATGGCGTTGACCGCGCCGCAGGAGGCGGCGGTGGTGATGACAGCAAACAGTGCCGACAAAGCGATGCCGAAGCGGGTCTCCTTGCCTTCCATGTTGCCGCCGTCGATGCCCAGCGCGTGCACCAGCGGATTGCCTGATGCTTCCGCCCAGTAGCAGATGGTGACGCCGGCGATGAACAGGACACCCATCGTGGCCAGGATCGCCCAGCCCTGGCGCTGGTTGCCGACCATGCGGCCGAAGACGTTGGTCAGCGCMGCRCCRAKSGCRAAGATCGTSACCATCTGGATSARGTTSGAGATSGCGTCGGGRTTTTCGAAMGGRTGYGCSGCATTGGCGTTGAAGAAGCCGCCGCCATTGGTGCCGAGCAACTTGATGGCGACCTGCGAGGCGACCGGTCCGACCGCGATGGTCTGCCGGGCGCCCTCGAGCGTCGTCGCGTTGACATAGGCGCCGAG